>JAEXBT010000166.1 GCA_023393895.1 Pseudomonadota bacterium | reverse complement strand
CAGCCACTCGAGGGTGGCTGCATCGATACTCAGTCCCCTCCGCTCGGCGCGGCGGGACAGGATCTCGGCGCGGGTGGCGTCATCGACGACCTGCAGCGTGACGCGGGCCAACTGCCCGAGCCGCGAGCGCAGGTCGGGCAGCATCAGTCCGAGTGCCTCGGGGTGGGACCGCGCGGTATACAGCACCGAACTGCCGGCGGCCCGGGCGGCATTGTGGAAATCGAACAGTGCCACTTCGTCCTCACGGCAGCCGGCGATGTGTTCCAGCCCATCGATCGCCACGCACACGCCAGCAACGGGCCCGGGCAACGCTTCAGGCAGCCGCCCCGCCCAGGCGGCCAGCGGCAGGTAGTGCGCGCGTCGGCCGAGTGCCTCGGCTTCGGCACACCAGCCGAGCGAGAGATGGGTCTTTCCCGCGCTGGCAGGGCCGGACAGATACAGCCATTCACCGCCTTCCGCCAATGCGCGCAGGGGTGCGAGCACCTGCCCAACGGGCGCGATGAACGCATCCAGGCGCTGATCGGGCGGATAACGCAGCGCCAGCGGCAATTGCCGGGGCGAGCCGTTCACGCCTGCGGCATGCCCCGGCCGGATGGCGGCGCCTGCTCGGCGACGGCCTGATGCGCCGTCTCCAACACAATGCCCGGCTGTTCGCCGATATAGGCCTTGCTGGCCTGATACCGCTCCACGGAGAAACGGAGCATCACGTTGATGACCGCCGCGGCAGGCAACGCGATCAGCATGCCGAGGAAGCCGAACAGTACGCCACCGGCCATCACCGCGAAGATCACCGCCATCGGGTGCAGCCCGATGCGCTCGCCAACCAGCTTCGGGGTAAGAAGATAGCTTTCGATCAACTGCGCGACGGTGAAGACGATGCCCACGCCAAGCAGCCCCTGCCAGCCGTTCCCCTGCACAAGAGTGGCGATGCTGCCCATCACCACCACCGAGGCCGGCCCCAGGTAAGGGACGAAACTCAGCAGGCCACCGATCACGCCGATCAACACCCCGACCTTCACGCCGGCGATCCAGAGGCCCACGCCGTACATCACGCCAAGCGCGGCCATCACCAGGAACTGACCTCGCAGGAACCCGCCGAGCACTTCATCGGATTCGCGAGCCAGGCGTGACACGGTCGGCAGGTGGTCGCGCGGCACCAGCGAGGCGATGCGCTCGACGAAGCGGTCCCAGTCGCGCAGGAAGAAGAACGCGAGCACCGGGATCAGCACCAGATTGGTGATCCACAGCAGCATCGTCATCCCGGAACGGGACACGAAGCCCAGCAGGTTGACTGCCACTCCGCCCGCGCGCTGCCAGTGCTCGCGCAGCATCTGCAGGAGATTGTCGGTATCCAGCCACGCCAGCAGGTCGAACCCGGTGCGCGCCTGCAGCCAAGGCGCCAGCCATCCGGCGAACCAGCCGGTGAACCAGCTCTGGTACTGGGGCCAGGACTGCACTAAGGTCACGATCTGCCGGGCCACTATCGGCACCAGGATCAGCAGGACCACCAGCAGCAGCAGGCACATCGAGGTGAAAACCGCGATCACCGCCGTGTTGCGCTTGACGCCCCGGGCTTCCAGCCGGTCGACCAGCGGGTCGCCCAACCAGCCCAGCAGCGCTGCCACCACGAACGGCGTCAGCACCGCCGACAACTTCCACACCAGCCAGCCCACGCCCAGGCCGATGGCAGCCCATTGCATGCGCCGGTAGAACCGCGCGATCGCGCTCAGCGAGGCCTGTGCGGAGTCTTCCATGCGCAATCGCTCAACGCACGATGAAGACGGCACCGTCGCCGTCGGCGCTGACCACGCCCTCGCGGGCGGTGGCGGCACGGAAACCGGAGAGGCCCTCCTTCAGCTCCAGCTGGAACACGGCGCGATCCGGACCCGCGGAAACCGGCACGATCCGGCCCACCTGGCGATGCTTCTCCAGATAGCCGATCAACGCCAGGTACTCGTTCGCGGTGTCGATGCCGGTGAAGGTGACCTCCACGTTCTCCGCCACGGCCACCGGCTTGGGCGCGACCCGCCGCACGTACTTGCGCACCAAGGCATCACCGACGACATCGGCGCCGGCCGCCATCGCCACCCGTGCGTTGCCGTGGGTGTTGGAACTGCGCGCAGACACCCGGCCGGCATCAAGGAAGATCCAGTCCGCCTTCCAGCCTGCGCCGGCGCGCTGCACCTTGCCGATCAACTGCATGGGCGAGGCGTAGGCCTTTGACAACCGCGCGACGGCAGCGGTGTCGCTGCGCCAGATCGCACCCGCGATGGCCTGTTCGGCCGCGCTTCCGCGCGGCAGGCCCAGGCTGTAACCGCGCGCCCTGGCACGATCGAGCAGGCTGCGCGCGGCATTCGCTTGCGGCAGCCCGACCAGTCGCGGTCCACTGCCGTCATCGATCGCCAGCCACAGCACCGGCTTGGGACGCGGGTTGGGCCACGCCACGGTGCCGATCTGCTTCGCCAGTTCATCCACCTTGGCCTGCCTGAAACGCACGATCAGGGTGGTGCCGAAGCTCGGCGCGCCGGTGGTGGGCGAGACCCCTTCGTCCTGCCGGTAGTCATAGCTGGCAACGTATTCCTTGGCGTTGCGCACTTCCTCGCCGATACCCGGACGCTGCTGCGGCGCCTGCTCACCGGTGAGCTTGGCCAGCACCTGGATCAGCCCGCGCGAGAAACCGGTATTGCGTTCGGCCGCCGACTGCGAGCGCACCGACACTTCCGCCTCGTACGGACCCTGCGCGGCGGCACGACTGCCTTCCACGCGCTGCGCCTGCGCCGTGCCCATCGCCAGCAACAGCGCCGCCATCCATGCCCATCGAATCGTTGCTCGCATCGCCTGTTTCCGGGTATTCCGAATGGAGAATGGTGCCGCAGCCGGGCGAAGGCGTCCATCACGCCGCCTTGCGGCTGTTAAAATCGCGCCATTCCAAGCCGCGAGCAGACCGTGAACCAGCCGACCTCCCTGACCTATCGCGATGCCGGGGTGGACATCGATGCCGGCAATGAGCTGGTCGAGCGGATCAAGCCGCTGGTCCGGAAGAGCCGGCGCCCGGAGGTGATGGGCGGGCTGGGCGGCTTCGGGGCGATGTTCGACCTCTCCGCCAAGTACCGCGAGCCGGTGCTGGTATCGGGCACCGACGGCGTCGGCACCAAGCTCAAGCTCGCCCAGCAACTCGGCCGCCATGACACCATCGGCATCGACCTGGTGGCGATGTGCGTGAACGACGTGCTGGTGCAGGGCGCCGAGCCGCTGTTCTTCCTGGACTACTTCGCCACCGGCAAGCTGGACATCGACACCGCCGCGGCGGTGGTCGGCGGCATCGCGGAGGGCTGTGCCGAGGCCGGTTGCGCACTGATCGGCGGCGAAACCGCCGAGATGCCCGACATGTACCCGCCCGGCGAGTACGACCTGGCCGGATTCTGCGTGGCCGGGGTGGAGAAGTCGGAGATCCGCGACGGCGGCCGCGTCGCCGCCGGCGACGTGCTGGTCGGCATCGCCTCCAGCGGCCCGCATTCCAACGGCTATTCGCTGGTTCGCCGCATCCTCGCGCACAGCGGCGCCGCGCTCGACACCGAGGTCGACGGCGTCCCGCTGGCCGACGCGCTGATGGCACCGACCCGCCTCTACGTGAAGTCGGTGCCTGAACTGCTGCGCGGCGCGCACGGCCCGGCGATCCACGCCATGGCCCACATCACCGGGGGCGGCCTGACCGAGAACATCATCCGCGTGGTGCCGGAAGGCCTCGGCATCCACGTCGACGCAGCCACCCTCACGCTGCCGCCTGTGTTTGCCTGGCTGCAGCAGGCCGGCAACGTCGCCGATGCCGAGATGTGGCGGACCTTCAACTGCGGCGTCGGCTTCGTGTTCGTGGCCGATGCGGCCGCGGTCGATGGCCTCGTCGCGGAACTCTCGCGCATGCAGCTCGGTCCGCGGGTGATCGGCCGCGTCGTCGCCGATGGCGGCGGCGACCGGGTGCGGATCGGCTGAACTTCCCGGGTGCGTGCGTGCGCACCGCACCTACTGAAAGAGCCGAAGACAACACGCCCATGATCCGCCTCGCCTTCCTGGTCTCCGGTCGCGGCAGCAACCTGCAGGCGGCACTCGATGCGATCACCTCCGGCACGCTGGATGCGGAAATCACCGGCGTGTTCTCTGACCGCCCGGACTGCGCGGCGCTCGTGCGCGTGCCCGCGCCGCTGCGATGGTCCCGCGATGCCCGAACGTTCACCGATCGCGCAGCCTTTGATGCAGAGCTCGGCGACGCGGTCGCCGCCAGCCAGCCCGACCTCGTCGTCTGCGCCGGCTACATGCGCATCCTGGGGGATGCCTTCGTGCAGCGCTTCGCCGGGCGGCTCATCAACATCCACCCTTCCCTGCTGCCGAAGTACAGGGGCCTGCACACTCATCGACGCGCCATTGAAGCCGGCGATGCCGAGCACGGCGCCAGCGTGCACTGGGTGACGCCCGAACTCGACGCCGGCGCGGTGATCGCGCAGGCACGCATCCCCATCACGCCCGGCGACACGCCGGCAGCGCTGGCCGCCAAGCTGCTGCCGCTGGAGCATGCCCTGCTCGTCGACGTACTTCGCGACGCCGCGGCCGGCCGGCTGATCCCGCCGGCCACCTGAACACCGCGTCGCGGGAACCCGCGTGGTCATCCCGCGTTTACACGGCGCTGGCTACATTGCAATCCCTGAATAGCCACTCCCCGCCATTCCCGATGAGACGCATTGCTTCCCTCCTGATGGGCGCCTGTCTGGCCCTGCCCCTGGTCGCCACGGCCCAGCAAGCGCCGCCCCCGGCGCCGGGTGCTGCTGTGCTTGATGCCGATCCGACCGTGACCAAACCCTTCGTGCTGCGCCCGTTCACCGGCACCTATCAGGTGTTCCGCAACCAGCAAGCGCTGGGCACCGCGACCATGCGCCTGGTCAATACCGGCGGCAACCGCTGGCGCATCGACCTCAATATCCTGGGCACTCAGGGCCTGGCCGGCGCGGCGGGCGTCAATATCCAGCAGAGCACGGTATTCGACGCCGGCGGAGAGCAGTTCCGCCCCATCTCCCAGAGCACGGTGCGTCGCGCGCTCTTCTCCACGCGCAAGACGGTCGGCGTGTACGACTGGGGCAGCAACCAGGCCAGCTGGAGTGGCGATGTCAAGAAGTCCCGCCGTGGCCGGGTCATTCCGCTGCAGGCCGGCGACATGAGCGGCCTGCTGATCAACCTGGCCATCATGCGGGATGCCAAGCTGGGCGCATCGCTGCAGTACCGGTTCGTCGATGACGGGCGCATGCGCCCGCACCACTACGCCGTGGCTCCGGCGACCGAGAACGTCAAGGTCGGCGAGATGAACTACGACACCCTGCGCATCGACCGCGTCCAGTCTGGCGAGGACCGCACGACCGTGTGGTTCACCCCCGAGGTGCCGCTGCCGGTGCGCATCCACATGAAGGACGGCGAGGATGCCGCCCTTGACCTCATGCTGACCCAGTACAAGGGAGCCTGACTCATGACCCTCCGACTCAAGACCGGCGCGCTGGCCGTGCTGACGCTCGCCGCTGCCATGGGCAGCGCGTCCGCAAGCGAGCTCAAGGCGTTTAATGCGACCTACCGTGCCAGCTACAACAACATGGCCGCCAATGCATCGATGTCGCTTGCGCCCGCAGGTGGCAACCGCTGGACCTACACGATGAACGTGCAGAACGCGCTGGCGCAGCTCAACCGAACCGCCACCGTGGACGCCTCCGGCGCGCAGCTGCGCCCGCTCAGCAACCGCGAGACCACCAGCATGCTGGTCAAGAAGCGCGCCAAGCAGGCCAGCTTCGACTGGAGTGGTGGCCAGGCCACCTGGAGCGGTGACGTCAAGGCTGACCGCCGTGGCCCGATCAAGCTGCAGGCCGGCGATGTCGATGGCATGACGCTCAACCTCGCCCTGGTGCGCGACGCGCTGGCCGGCAAGCCGATGCGTTATCGGCTGATCGAGAACGGCAAGGCCAAGCCAATGGCATTCACCAGTGCCGGCAAGGAAAGCGTCACCGTCAATGGCAAGGCGATGCAGGCGATCAAGGTCGCCGGCAACGATGGTGACAGCCAGATGACCGTGTGGGTGGTGGACGGCATCCCCCTGCCGGTGCGCATCCAGCAGCGCGACGATGACGGCGATACCATCGACCTGCGCCTGCAGTCGGTGAAGTAATCGCCACTTCAAGCTGCTCGTGAAAAGCCCCGCGAAAGCGCGGGGCTTTTTCATAGTCTGGTTGTGACCCTCAGTCGATGCGACGAATCCTCGCACCCAGTCCCGAGAGCTTTTCCTCGATGTTCTCGTAGCCGCGGTCGAGGTGGTAGATGCGGTCGATGACGGTTTCGCCATCGGCCACCAGCCCGGCCAGGATCAGCGATGCGGACGCGCGCAGGTCGGTCGCCATCACCGGCGCGCCGGTCAGCCGCTCCACGCCCCGCACGATCGCGGTGTGGCCGTCGATGCGAATGTCGGCACCCAGCCGTTGCAATTCCTGCACGTGCATGAACCGGTTCTCGAAGATCGTCTCGCGGATCACGCCGGCACCTTCGGCGATGCAGTTCATCGCCATGAACTGCGCCTGCATGTCGGTGGGGAAACCCGGGTGCGGCATGGTGTGGATGTCGACCGCACGCGGCCGCTTGCCGTGCATGTCCACGGTGATGCGATCGTCCTCGACGGTCACCTCGGCTCCCGCTTCCTCAAGCTTGGCCAGCACCGCGTCCATCGAAGCCGGGTGCGCATGGCAGGCGGTGACGCGGCCGCCGGTCATCGCCGCGGCCACCAGGAAGGTGCCGCACTCGATGCGGTCGGCCAGCACCGCGTGGCGCGCGCCATGCAGGCGCTCGACGCCCTGGACGAGGATGCGGCTGGTACCAGCCCCCTCGATCTTCGCGCCCATGGCCAGCAAGCAATCCGCCAGATCGACGATCTCGGGCTCCATCGCCGCGTTCTCGAGCACGCTTTCGCCTTCGGCGAGGCAGGCGGCCATCATCACGTTCTCGGTGGCACCGACGCTGACCATGTCGAAGCTGATGCGGCCGCCGCGCAGCCGGCCCTTGCAACTGGCCTTGATGAAACCGTGGTCGACGCTGACCTCGGCACCGAGCGCCTGCATGCCCTTGATGTGGAGGTCGACCGGGCGCGAGCCGATCGCGCAGCCGCCCGGCAGCGAAACCTCGGCATCGCGGTACTTGGCTAGCAGCGGCCCGAGCACCAGCACGGAGGCCCGCATCGTCTTGACCAGCTCATAGGGTGCGACGTGCGAGCTGACCGTTCGCGGATCCACCACCACGCCGCTCTGCCTGCCGGTGCCCAGCGTGCCCTGGTCAATGGTGATGCCCGCGCCCAGACCGGCCAGCAGCCGGGTGGTCGTGACCACGTCATGCAGGTGCGGGACGTTGGTGATCTCCACCGGCTCGTCGGCCAGCAGGGTGGCGCATAGGATCGGCAGCACCGCGTTCTTGGCGCCCGAGATCGGCACTTCGCCGTTGAGCACGGCGCCGCCCTGGACCACGATCTTCTGCATCAGGCGATTCCCGCCTTCGCCGCTTCCTCGGACGTCAGCGTCTTCAGCGCGAGCGCATGGATCTCGCCGCCCATCTTTTCGCCCAGCGTGGCATACACCATGCGGTGACGGGCCAGCGGCAGCTTGCCGGCGAACGCTTCGCAGATCACCCGCGCCTCGAAGTGCACGCCGTCCTCGCCGAACACTTCCACCCGCGCGCCAGGAAGGCCGGCCTCGATCATCTGCTGGATCATGGCGGGATTCATCGTGGCGGGCTCCGGATGCGTAAAATGAACGGATTAGTCTAGCGGAACCCCGCCCCGGCATGGACACCGGCAACACCTCCCCCGACGCCCTGCTTGCCAGCGCCCGCCGCGTTTTCAAGGTCGAGCGCGATGCCCTGGCCGCCGTGCAGGCACGGCTGGACGGAGGCTTCACCGAGGCCTGCCGGCTGATCCTCGCCACCCGGGGCCGTGTGGTGTGCACCGGCATGGGCAAGTCCGGGCACATCGCGCGCAAGATCGCCGCCACGCTCGCGTCCACCGGCACGCCTGCGTTTCATGTGCACCCGGGCGAGGCCGGGCACGGTGACCTCGGCATGATCACCGACGCCGACATCGTCATCGCCCTGTCGAATTCGGGCGAGACAGACGAGCTGGTTACCCTGCTGCCGGTGCTGGCGCGCCAAGGCAACCGGCTGATCGCGATCACCGGCCGGCCGCAGTCCACCCTCGCCCGCCAGGCCGATGCACATATCGATGCCAGCGTCCCCGCCGAGGCCTGCCCTCTCGACCTCGCCCCGACCAGCAGCACCACGGTCGCGCTGGTGCTGGGCGATGCGCTGGCGGTCGCCCTGCTCGAGGCGCGCGGTTTCACCGCCGATGACTTCGCCCGCTCGCATCCCGCCGGCGCGCTCGGCCGGCGCCTGCTGCTGCACATTCGCGACGTCATGCAGACCGGTGAGGCCGTGCCGGTGGTGGGAGAGGATGCGCTGCTGGCCGATGCGCTGATGGAGATCAGCCGCAAGCGCATGGGCATGACCGCGGTGGTCGATGCCGAGGGCCGCCTCGCCGGCCTGTTCACCGATGGCGACCTGCGCCGTGCGCTGGACGCAGGCGCGGACGTGCGGGCGACCCGCATCGCCGAGGTGATGACCCGCGCGCCACGGACCATCGGCGCCGATGCGCTGGCGGTCGAGGCCGCGCAGCTAATGGAGGCACACAAGATCAGCGGACTCGTGGTAGTCGATGACGCGCGCCGCATCGAGGGCGCGCTCAACATTCACGACCTGTTGCGCGCGCGCGTGGTCTGATTCGCATTCATGTCGATGACTGCGCCCCCGGAAGTAATCGCCCGTGCCCGCCGCATCCGGCTGGCCTGCTTCGACGTGGACGGCACCCTGACCGATGGCCGCCTGCATTTCGATGACGAGGGCCGCGAGCACAAGGCCTTCCACGCGCAGGACGGCTTGGGGCTGGCGATGCTCCACCGCAACGGCATCGAGGTCGCGTTGATCACCGCGCGAAAGAGCCGGGTCACCGAAATCCGCGGCGCGGAGCTCGGCCTGACCGAGGTCCACACCGCCGCCCACGACAAGCTGGCAACGGTCCGGGTGATTGCAGACAAGATGGGGCTTGCGCTGGACGAAGTCGCCTTCATGGGCGACGACTTGGTCGACCTTAAGGTCTTTCCGCACATCGGACTGGCGGTCGCGCCCGCCAACGTGCATCCGTGGACCGCACCGCACGCGCACTGGGTCACCCCGCACGAAGGCGGCCACGGCGCTGCGCGCGACCTCTGCGACCTGCTGCTGGATGCCCAGGGCCGGCGTTCCGCGATCATGGCGGCCGCGGGGGTGCCCGCATGAGCTGGCGCACCACCCTGACCCTGGTCCTGCTGGCGCTCGCAATCGCCGCCGGCTGGGCGATCCTGCGCCAGCGCGCCAGCCTGCTTCCGACCGGCGAGGCCGAGGCACGCCCCGACTACATCCTCCACGACTTCGAGATCATCACCCTCGACAAGCAGGGCGCGGAAGGCTTCACCCTGCAGGCGCCGCGGCTGGCCCGCACGCCCGGCAACCACGAGATGAACATCGAAAAGCCGACCTTCCTGTTCCCGGACAAGGACGGCACCCGCTGGCGCTCGCGCTCGGCGACGGGCTGGGTCAACGGCGAGGGCAACGAAGTCCATCTGCGCGGCGATGTCATCCTCGACAACCCCGAAGGCGGCAAGCAGATGCGGGTGGAAACCGCGGCGCTGAACGTCTACCCGGACGCCAACCGCGCCACAAGCGACCAGCAGGTCACCATCACCCAGCCCGGCGCTACAATCCGCGGCCGCGGCCTTGAAGCCCGGCTGGACACCCAGCGCGTCACTTTGAAATCCGAGGTCCGAGCCACGTATGCGTCGTCCATCCGCTAACACCCTGCTCCTCGCCGCCGCGCTGGCCGCCGCCAGCGGACTCGCGTTCGCCAAGTCCTCGGACCGCAATGCGCCGATGAACATCGAGGCGAATGCATCGACCTGCGACCTCGGCGACAACATGAGCTGTACCTTGAACGGCAACATCGTCATCACCCAGGGCACGCTCAGGATCAATGCGTCGCAGGGCACGATGGCCCAAGCCGGCGGGCGCCCGAGCAAGGCACGGCTGACCGGCGGCGTGACCATGCGCCAGACCCTGGACGACGGCACCCCGGTCAACACCAAGTCGAACGCGGTCGACTACGACTTCAACACCGAGATCATCATCCTGACCGGCGCAGTGACCATCACCCAGCCGCGCGGCAGCCTGCGCGGCGAGCGCGTGGTCTACAACATGCGGACCGGGCAGGTGCAGAGCGGCGGCCAGGGCGGCGGCCGCGTGCGCATGACCATCCAGCCCAAGACCGCGGGCGGCAACTGATGCTGGTCGCCGAAGGGCTGCGCAAACGCTACAAGTCGCGCGAGGTCGTCAGCGACTTCGGCCTGACCCTGGATGCCGGTGAAGTCGTCGGCCTGCTCGGCCCGAACGGTGCCGGCAAGACCACCTGTTTCTACATGATTGTCGGTCTGGTTCCCGCCGATGCCGGCAAGATCGTGCTGGACGGGCAGGACATCACCAGTGCGCCGATGTACGACCGCGCGAAACTCGGCGTCGGCTACCTGCCGCAGGAACCATCGGTGTTCCGCAAGCTGTCGGTGCGCGACAACCTGCGGCTGGTGCTTGAGCTGCGTGCGGATCTGGATCGCGCCGGCCGCGAGCGTGAACTGTCCAGCCTGCTCGACGAACTGCAGGTC
>JAEXBT010000144.1 GCA_023393895.1 Pseudomonadota bacterium | reverse complement strand
AGCATCGCCCGATTGTAGGCACTGGCGACGCGATCGGCGCGCCGCAGTGCGGCACGCTCAACCCGCGGCCGACCCGCTACGAGATGCAGGCCGACTCGCGCGCGGACATCACCTGAGCGCTGCCGTGGCCGACATGCTCAAGATCGACGTCCACGCCCATTACCTGCCGCGCGACTGGCCGGACCTCGCGGCGAAGTACGGCGACTCGCGCTTCCCGGTGATCCACCATGGCGAAGACGGGCGCTCGCGCATCTACAAGGATGGAAAGTTCTTCCGCGAGATCTGGGCCAAGACCTGGGACCCGGAACTCCGCATCCGCGAGTACGCGGGTTTCGGTGTGCAGGTGCAGGTGCTCTCGACGGTCCCGGTGATGTTCTCGTACTGGGCCCGCGCCAACCACGCGCTGGAACTGCACCAGGCGCTCAACGACCACATGGCCGAGGCCTGTCGCGCCTGGCCACGCCATTACGCCGGCATCGGCACGGTGCCGCTGCAGTCGCCGACACTGGCGATCCGCGAGCTGGAACGCTGCATGGATCAGCTCGGGCTGCAGGGCGTGCAGATCGGTTCGCATCTGCATCTGGCCGATGGCGGCCACTGGAACCTGGACGCGCCGGAGCTGTTTCCGTTCTTCGAGGCCGCCGCCGATCTTGGCGCGGCCATCCTCGTGCATCCCTGGGACATGATGGGCAGCGACACCATGCCGAAGTACTGGCTGCCCTGGCTGGTCGGGATGCCCGCCGAGCAGGCGCGTGCAGCCTGCAGCTTGGTGTTCGGTGGCGTGCTGGAACGCCTGCCGAAGCTCAAAGTGTGCATGGCACACGGCGGCGGCAGCTTTCCCTACACCATCGGCCGCATCGAACACGGCTTCAACATGCGGCCGGACCTGGTGGCCACCGACAATTTCCGCAACCCGCGCGATTACCTCAAGCGCCTGTATTTCGATTCCTGGGTGGTCGATGACGCCGCCCTGCGCTACCTGCTCGAGACCTGCGGTGCGGATCGGGTGATGCTCGGCACCGACTATCCGTTCCCGCTCGGCGAGCAGGTGCCGGGCGAAGGCATCGACCGCCTGCAACTGGTTACGGCCGATCGGTCACGCCTGTTCCATGGCACCGCGCTGGAATGGCTTGGCCTGCCCGCATCGAGGTTCCAATGAGCGACGACATCTACAGCATCGACTATGCCAGCACGCAGGATGCCGCCTGCCCACTGCGTGGCTTCCGCGACGAATTCCTGATCCCGAAGCACGAGGGGCGCCAGCAGGCCTACTTCGCCGGCAATTCGCTCGGCCTGCAGCCACGTGACGCGCGCGCGCATGTGGAGGAGGTGCTGGACAAATGGGCAACCGAAGCGGTGGAAGGCCACTTCACCGGACAGGCGCAATGGATGCCCTACCACGAACTGGTGCGCGAGCCGCTGGCGGAAATCGTCGGGGCGCAACCGTCCGAAGTGGTGGCGATGAACTCGCTCACCGCCAACCTGCACCTGATGATGGTGAGCTTCTACCAGCCGACGATCGAGCGCACCGCGATCCTGATCGAGGCCGGCAGCTTTCCCTCCGATCGCTACGCGGTCGAGTCGCAGCTGGTCTATCGCGGTCTGCCGCCGCATCTGACCCTGATCGAGGTCGAGCCGGATCTTCCGGGCGGCGTGTTCTCGATGGCGGCGATCGAACGCGCGATCGCCGAGCACGGTCCGCGACTGGCAATGATCCTCTGGCCCGGCGTGCAATACCGCACCGGCCAGGCCTTCGACCTCGCGGAGATCACGCGGCTCGGCCATGCTGCCGGCGCCCTCGTCGGCTTCGACCTTGCCCACGCAGTCGGCAACCTGGAGCTTGCCCTGCACGATTCCGGCGCCGATTTCGCGGTCTGGTGCCACTACAAATACATGAACTCAGGGCCGGGCGCGGTGGGTGGCTGCTTCGTGCACGAGCGACATGCCCGCACCACGCGCCCGCGCTTCGCCGGCTGGTGGGGCAACAACAAGGACGTGCGCTTCCGCATGGGCCCGGAGTTCCAGCCAACGCCCGGCGCCGATGGCTGGCAGCTGTCGAATCCGCCGATCCTCGGCCTCGCGCCCCTGCGCGCGTCGGTCGAACAGTTCCGGCGTGCCTCCATGCCGGCCCTGCGCGAGAAATCGCGGCGCCTGACCGGTTATCTGGAGCAGTTGATCGATTCGCGCCTTTCGGATGCCATCGAGATCGTCACCCCACGCGATGTGGCACAACGCGGCGCCCAGCTGTCACTGCGGGTGAAGGCCGGCCGCGAGGCCGGGCGCGATCTGTTCGCGCACCTGCAGTCACGCGGCGTGCTCGGCGACTGGCGCGAGCCGGACGTGATCCGGATTTCGCCTGCGCCGCTCTACAACAACCATGACGACGTGTTGCGCTTCGCGCAGGCTGCGCGGGAGTGGACCGATGGCCGCTGACCGCCACCTCACGATCATCGGCGCCGGACTTGCCGGCGCGCTGCTCGCCACCCTGCTGGCCCAGCGTGGTTTCCGGGTCGAGGTGTTCGAACGCCGCGGCGATCCGCGCGTCGACGGCTATGCCGGCGGGCGCTCGATCAACCTTGCACTCGCCGAACGCGGCCTACACGCGCTGCGCGAGGCCGGCGCCGACGACGAGGTACTGGCGCAGGCGGTCATGATGCGTGGTCGGATGGTGCATCCGCTCGATGGCGAACCGCAGTTGCAGCGTTACGGCCGCGACGACAGCGAGGTGATCTGGTCGATCAGCCGTGGCGAACTCAACATCACCCTGATCAATGCCGCCGAGGCCGCCGGCGCCACCGTGCACTTCGACCGAGGCCTGGCTGAGGTCGATTTCGATGCCGGCATCGCCACCTTCAATGATCTCCACGGGCAGCCGCATCGGCATGCATTCAACGCGCTGCTCGGCTGTGACGGCGCCGGATCCACCCTGCGCGCGCAGATGGATCGCGTCGTGCCGCTGGGTGCGCGCACCGAATGGCTGGGCCACGGCTACAAGGAGCTGGAGATTCCGCCCGGCTTCGACGGCGGCTTCCAGATCGAACCGAACGCGCTGCACATCTGGCCTCGCGGGCGTTACATGTGCATCGCCCTGCCCAACGACGAGCGCACCTTCACAGTCACCCTGTTCCTGCCGAGCGAGGGCACGCCCCCGAGTTTCGCCAGCGTGCGGGATGGCGCCGATGCGGTCGCCCTGTTCGAGCGCGATTTCCCGGACGCGCTGCCGCTGATTCCCGAACTGGTGCGCGACTTCGAACGCAACCCGATCGGCTCGCTGGCCACGCTCTACCTCGACCGCTGGCATCTTGGTGCGCAGGCGGTGCTGCTCGGCGATGCCGCCCATGCGATGGTCCCATTCCACGGCCAAGGCATGAACTGCGCCTTCGAGGACTGCGTGGCGCTGGCCCGCCACCTCGAAGGCAACACGGATCTCGCTGATGCCTTCGCCGCCTACGAGGCCGAGCGTGCACCGAACGCGCTGGCGATCCAGACCATGGCGCTGGAGAACTACCTGGAGATGCGCGACCACGTCGACAACGACGACTACCTGCTGCAACGCGCGCTGGAACTGCAGTTGCAGGCGCGCCATCCGGACCGTTTCGTGCCGCGCTACGGCATGGTCAGCTTCATGCGCCTGCCCTACGCCACCGCCTTCGAGCGCGGCCGAATCCAGCGCGAAATACTGGTCGAGGCGACCGCGGGCAAGGCATCGCTGGACGACGTGGACATGGCATGGGTGGATGGCGAGGTCATGCACCGGCTGCCGCCGCTGTCCGAGGCCGGATGAGCACGCCTGATGGCTGCCACTTTCCTCTTCTACGACCTTGAAACCTTCGGTAGCGATCCGCACCGCAGTCGCATCGCCCAGTTCGCCGCGATCCGCACCGACGCCGAGCTCGAGATCATCGAGGAACCGGTCAGCTTCTTCGTGCAGCCAGCGCTGGACCTGCTGCCGGCGCCGGGCGCGACGCTGGTCACCGGCATCACCCCTCAGCATGCGCTTGCCCAAGGCATCCCCGAGGCCGACGCGATGGCGCGCATGTTCGAGGAGATGGCGCGCCCCGAGACCTGCAGCGTCGGCTACAACTCGTTGCGCTTCGACGACGAATTCGTGCGCTTCGGCTTCTGGCGCAACTTCTTCGATCCCTATGAGCGCGAATGGCGTGGCGGCAACTCGCGCTGGGACCTGCTGGACGTGATGCGACTCGCCCATGCGCTGCGGCCCGAAGGCATCCACTGGCGCCCGCGCGACGACGGCAAGGGCACCAGTTTCAAGCTGGAGCACCTGGCCGAGGACAACGGCCTGCGCGAAGGCCATGCGCACGAGGCGCTCTCGGACGTGCGCGCCCTGATCGGCCTCGCGCGCCGCTTCAAGGCCGCGCAGCCACGCCTGTGGGACTACGCGCTGGGCCTTCGAGACAAGAAGCGGGCGATGTCGATGCTTGATGCCTTCGCGATGCAGCCGCTGCTGCATGTCTCGCAGCGGTTCCCCGCCGCACGCCTGTGCGCCGCGCCAGTGCTGCCGCTGACCCGGCATCCGCGCATAGATTCCCGGGTGATCGTGTTCGACCTGGCGCAGGACGTGGAACCGCTGCTCGAACTGGATGCCGAAACGATCGCCACACGCATATACACCGCGCAGTCCGACCTGCCCGAGGGCGTGCAGCGCATCGCGCTGAAGGAGGTCCACGCCAATCGCTGTCCCGCATTGGTGGACTGGAGCCACTTGCGTGATCCCGACTTCGAGCGCCTCGGCATCGACCGCGATGAGGCAGAGGCGAAGGCGGCACGGCTTCGCAAGGCGGGATCGGCGCTTGCCGAGAAGATCCGGCGGGTCTATGCACTCGAACGCGAGTATCCGGACAGCGACGCCGATGGTGCGCTCTACGACGGCTTCATCCCCGAAAGCGACAAGCGTCTGGCCGCGCAGGTGCGGGCCACGCCGCCGCACAGGCTGCGCGACAGCGGGTTCGACTTCCGCGACCCGCGGCTGGACGAGCTGCTGTTCCGCTATCGCGCGCGAAACTGGCCGGAAACCCTCGGTCTGGACGAGCAGGCACGGTGGTACGAGTACCGCCATACGCGCCTGCTCGGTGACAGTGGCCTCGGCGAGCTCTCTCTGCCGCAGTACCGCCAGCAGATCGCGATCCTGCGCGAGCAGCACGCCGGCGATCCTTCCGTGAATGCCCTGCTCGATCACCTGTCGGCCTGGGGCGACGAACGCGAGGCGGACGTGTCATGAGCGCCTACTTCAGCGAGGCCGGCTTCCGGTTCCTGCGTGGCCTTGCCCGCAACAACAACCGGGCATGGTTCACGGCACACAAGCAGGACTACGA
>JAEXBT010000113.1 GCA_023393895.1 Pseudomonadota bacterium | reverse complement strand
GGTCAGCGCATTGCGCAGGTGGAAGCCGCAGCCGGCGAGCAGCAGGGCCAAGACGGGGGCGATGAGCAGCTTCTTCATGGCGGCAAGTCTGGCGGATGCGCTGGCATCGGGCAATGGCGGCGGCTGAACCGTCACCTGCCCGCCTCAACCGGCGACGATGTTCACCACGCGGCCCGGCACCACGATCACCTTGCGCACGGCCTGGCCGGCAAGGAAGGCGGCCACCGTCGGTTCGGCCAGCGCGGCGGCCTCGATCGCCTCGCGCGCGGCGTCCGGCGCGACCTCGACCTGCCCTCTGAGCTTGCCGTTGACCTGTACCGCCAAGGTCACCGCATCGCGAACGAGTGCTTCGGGGTCAGGACGCGGGAAGGCGATGTCCTCCAGCACGGTCTCCGGATGACCAAGTACCTGCCAGAGCGCGTGACTGATGTGCGGGGTGATCGGGTTGAGCATCAGTACCAGCGCCTCGAAGGCCTCGTGGCGCACCGCGCGGCCCTGATCGCTCATGTCGCCGAACTTGCCGACATGGTTGAGCAGCTCCATGCAGGCGGCGATCGCGGTGTTGAAGGCGTGCCGGCGTTCGTAGTCGTCGGACACCTTCTGGATCGTCTCATGCACGTGCCGGCGCAGGGTCTTCTGCCCCGCGTCGAGCGCAGCCGGGTCGACCGGCGGATGATCCGGCTGCGACGCATGCACATGCACGTCGCGCCAGAGCCTGCGCAGGAAGCGCGCCATGCCGTCGACACCGGCCTCATGCCATTCCAGCGACTGCTCGGGCGGCGCGGCGAACATCGAGAACAGGCGCACGGTGTCGGCGCCGTGCCGGTCCACCATCGCCTGCGGGTCGATGCCGTTGTTCTTCGACTTCGACATCTTCTCGGTGCCGCCGATCAGCACCGTGTGCCCGTCGATGCGCGATTGCGCGCCGACGATGCGGCCCTTCTCGTCGCGCTCCACCGAGACTTCGGCCGGGTTGAACCACTCCTTCGAGCCGTCGTCGTTCTCGCGGTAGAAGGTGTCGGCGATCACCATGCCCTGGGTGAGCAGACGCGATGCGGGTTCGTCGCTCGTCACCAGCCCCGCGTCACGCAGGAGCTTGTGATAGAAGCGGAAGTACATCAGGTGCAGGATCGCGTGCTCGATGCCGCCGATGTACTGGTCCACGGGCAGCCAGTAGTTCGCGCGCGCATCGACCATGTCGGCGGCGCCCGGCGAAGTGTAGCGCGCGTAATACCAGCTTGATTCCATGAAGGTGTCGAAGGTGTCGGTCTCGCGCTCGGCCGGCTTGCCGCACGACGGGCAGCTCGTCTTCCGCCATGCCGGGTCGGCCTTGATCGGGCTGACCACCTGTCCACTGGCGAAGGCGTCGGCGACGTCCTCCGGCAACACCACCGGCAACTGGTCCTCGGGCACCGGGACCGCGCCGCAGGCGTCGCAGTAGATGACCGGGATCGGGCAACCCCAGTAGCGCTGGCGCGAGACACCCCAGTCACGCAGGCGGTAGTTGATGCGGCGGCGACCGCTGCCTTCGGCCTCGAAGCGCTTGGCCAGGGCATCGAGCGCGGCTGCGTAGTCCATGCCGTTGTATTCGCCCGAATCGATCAGCCAGCCGCGCTCGGTCATCGCGCCTTCGTCGTTGATGCGTGCCAGGTAGTCGCGCACCACCGGGACGGCGGCATCAATCTCGATCACGTCGATCGGCCCATGCGCGCCCAGCGCGGCTGCCATCGGATCGTCCTTGTGGGCCACGTGCGAGGCGATCTCGGCCAGTGCATCGCGCACCTCGGCGGTGGCGATCACTGGCTTGATCGGCAGCCCGTAGGCCTTGGCGAATTCCCAGTCGCGCTGGTCGTGCGCCGGCACCGCCATCACCGCGCCGGTGCCATAGCCCATCAGGACGAAGTTGGCCACGTAGACGGGCACGTCCTCGCCGGTGACCGGATGGATCGCCCATTGGCCCGTCGCCATGCCGCGCTTTTCCTGTGCCTCCAGCTCGGCTTCGGAGACACCGCCCTGCTTCAGGCTTTCGATGAAGGCCGCCAACTCCGGGTTCCCCGCCGCCGCCTTGCGCGCCAGCGGGTGTTCGCCGGCGATGGAGACGAAGGTGACGCCCATCAGGGTGTCGGGGCGCGTGGTGAACACGGTCAGCGGCTCGTCCTCCCCCTCCACCTCGAAGCGGATTTCGAGGCCTTCGCTGCGGCCGATCCAGTTGCGCTGCATGGTCTTGACCGATTCCGGCCAGCCTTCCAGCCCATCCAGGCCATCCAGCAGTTCCTGGGCGTAATCGGTGATGCGCAGGAACCACTGCGGGATCTCGCGCTTCTCCACCAGCGCGCCACTGCGCCAGCCGCGGCCGTCGATGACCTGCTCGTTGGCCAGCACGGTCTGGTCGACCGGATCCCAGTTGACCACCGAGTTCTTGCGGTAGGCCAGCCCCTTCTTCATCAGCCGCACGAACATGCGCTGCTCATGCGCGTAATACGCGGGGGAGCAGGTCGCGAACTCGCGACTCCAGTCGATGGCGTAGCCCAGCGATTTCAGCTGCGCCCGCATGTGCTCGATGTTGGCGTAGGTCCACTTGGCCGGCGCGGTGCGGTTGTTGATCGCGGCGTTCTCCGCCGGCAGGCCGAAGGCGTCCCAGCCCATTGGCTGCAGCACGTTGTGGCCGGTCATCCGCTTGTGCCGCGAGATCACGTCGCCGATGGTGTAGTTGCGGACATGCCCCATGTGCAGCGCGCCGCTCGGGTACGGCAGCATCGAAAGGCAGAAATACTTGGGCTTGTCGCCGCCCTCCACCGCCTCGTACGCGCGCCGGTCCTCCCAGAAGGCCTGGGCTGCGGCCTCGATCTCGGTGGGGCGATACGAATGCGGGTTCTGGGTGTCGTCGGACATGGCAGGCAGTGGCGGCAGCGGATGGTCCAGACTACCGCAGCGCAGCATCCGCGTCATGCCCCGCCGGCGCCTGCCCAGCGGGCCCGTCACGGCCGTCTCTCCGTGAAGGGAAATTCACGCAATTTCGCGCTAACATTCGCGAATGGCCCTGAAAATGCGCTCCGACAAAGCATTTTTCCCCAATTCACCCCGACTGTTCCAGTGGGTGGCCATCTCGTTGCTGATCATCACCGGCGCGCTGACCATCTGGCAGCTCAGCAACTTCATGAAGACGGCGGAATGGGTCAAGCAGAACTACGACACCATCATCGTGTCCGCCGAGATGCAGAGCGCGGTGCGCGCGGCGGAATCCAATGCGCGCGGTTACCGCGTCTACCGGCATCCCCAGTTCGTCAGCGGCTTCCAGC
>JAEXBT010000002.1 GCA_023393895.1 Pseudomonadota bacterium | reverse complement strand
CGACATCATCGTCACCGGCAGCATGCTGGCCGAGTTCGAGATGGACATGTCGATGCCGCAACGCGCCGAAGGCCAGGACACCGGCCATCACCATGGGGGTGGACACAGCGTGGGCTCGCAGGACCCGGCGCCGGACGACAAGGTCGTGGCTTCGACCGAGGGCGGCGCGATCGATGCGACGAACCAGAGGCAGCCCGAAGACGCCAGCGCCAATGCCGCGGCGAAACAGGATGCCGGCACCGTCGTCGGTGCGATGCAGGTAGGTGATGCCGTGCGCAGCGAGGCCGCGATGGCCGTCGGCGGCGTCAAGGCCGTGCCGGCCGTGCGGGCGATGGCCCGCAAGCTCGGCGTGGACATCGCGCAGGTCCGCGCGAGCGGTCCCGATGGCACGGTGAGCATGGCCGACGTCAAGCAGGCCGCGGCGGACGGCAGCGCCAAGATCGGCAGCACGCCGGCACGTCGCGTGGTCGATGCGCCCGTCAGCCCGGCGGTCGCCGCGCAGGCGGAGCAACCGGTCGCCCAGCGCAGTACGCTCTCGCAGGGGGGCAAGCCGATACGCACGCAGCCGCCGGGCGTCGCCGCCACCGGCCAGCCCGTGCAGCTCAAGGGCGTACGCCGCAACATGGCCCGCGTCATGTCTGACGCGCATGCGCAGGTCGTGCCGACCACGCTCGTCGATGATGCCGACCTGCACCAGTGGATCGGCAGGCAGGACATCACCGCGCGGCTGATCCGCGCGATCGTCGCCGCATGCCGGGAGGTCCCGGCGCTCAACGCCTGGTTCGATGGCAAGAACCTGACCCGCACGCTTCACCCGCAGGTCGACGTCGGCATCGCCGTGGACACCGATGACGGCCTGTTCGTGCCCGCGCTGCGCAATGCCGACATGCTCGACCCCCATGGCATCCGCGCCGGCATCAAGCGCCTGCGGGCGCAGGTGGAAGACCGCAGCATTCCGCCCAGCGAACTGGCCGGTTACACCATTTCACTCAGCAACTTCGGCATGTTCGCCGGCCGCTATGCGACACCGGTGGTGGTACCGCCGTGCGTGGCGATCGTCGGCGCGGGCAAGCTCTGCCACGACGTGGTCGCGGTGATGGGCGGCATCGAGGTGCATCGGCGCATCCCGATTTCGCTCACCTTCGACCATCGCGCCTGCACCGGTGGCGAGGCGGCACGCTTCCTGAAAGCGCTGCTGGACGACCTGGCGCGTCCGCAGTAGACCACGACCAGGGCGCAGCGAGACAAGCTGCGCCGCTCAGGCAGGCGCTTGCGGCAACAGCGTGTCTATTTCGATGCGGTCGCGGCCGCGCTGCTTGGCTCGATAGAGCGCGCTGTCGGCGCGCTCTATCGGGCGCGTGATCGATTCCAGTCGACCAAGGCTCTGGGCGAGGCCAATCGATGCCGTCAACGGCATCGGCTGGTGCAGTGACGCCACGCTTTCCCGGATGCGCTCGGCGATGGTTGCCGCCTCAGTCACGGACGTGCCGGCGAGCACCACTAGGAACTCCTCGCCGCCGAATCTGGCGGCCAGATCGGTCCGACGGATGTTGCGCTCGATTGCGCCGGCCACCTCGCACAGCGCCTCGTCGCCCTTCATGTGGCCGTGGTGGTCGTTGATCCGCTTGAAATGGTCGATGTCGATGAGCATCACCGAGTAAGGCGCGTCCATGTACTGGTTGGCGAAGACGGCATCGTTGCGCAGTGCTTCCAGGCCGGCGCGGTTGAGCAGGCCGGTCAGCGGATCGCGCTGTGCCTGCTGGCGGAGGATGTCGTTTTCCGCACGCAGGTACTGCTGCACATCCAGCAGTTCGCTGGTCACGCTGATCTGGCGCGCCAGCACGCTTTGCTGCTCGTCAAGGAACAGGCGCAGGTCCAAGAGGAAGCGCGCCTGCCGCGCAATGGCCTGCAGCGCAGCGGCTTGCGCCCCGGTCAGTTGACGCGGCTGGTCATCGACCACGCAGACCGTGCCAACCGGATCGCCGGCGGCATCAAGGATGGGCGCTCCAGCGTAGAAACGCACGTGCGGCGTGCCGGTCACCAGCGGGTTATCGATGAAGCGGGGATCGGTTCGCGCATCGCCGACCCGGGTGACGCCGGACAGGTCGCGAATGGCGTGGTCACAGAACGATATTTCGCGCGGGATCGAGACCAGATCGGTGCCGATGCGTGCCTTGAACCATTGGCGATCGCCGACGATCAGCGATACCAGCGCAATCGGCACCTCGCAGGCATGCTGCGCGAGCCGCGCCAGGTCATCGAATGCCTCATCCGCCTCGGTGCTGACGGCAGCATAGCGTTCCGACACCTCCACCGGATGCGTCTGGATGGCAGCAGGCGTGGCGGGGCCGGGGGGCGGGACATCCATGTGGCGGGGTCGTCGGCGGAACGCGGGCGTTCTGGAAGCCGCGATTGTCCATGTTTAACAGACTGAACGGAACATGGACCAACGGCCACCCCCTGCGGGAGGGCATGCCCGCGTCAGGCCGGTGAGCGGCCAGCCAGCCAGCGCCGCCGCACCAGAAAGGCGACCACCATCACCAGCAGATAGACGCCGTAACCCACCGAGGTCGCCAGCACCTGCGGCCACAGGTGGTGGCCGGGATCGGCATGACCGTGCGCCCAGTACAGCGCGGCCACGAAAGCGAGGACTGCGAACAGCAAGGCGCCGATGTCGAACAGCTTTCGCTTGCGGTCACGCGGCTGACGCGGATAGACCCAGAAAAGCGTGGAGAGGATGGCGAACCACGGGGCGAACAGGATCAACGCCAGCAGCGGCAGGCCGGCGATCTCCGTTCCGGTCACGACTGGGCCGCCTTGGCCGCATCAGCCGTCGCGATCCGCGCCAGCGCTTCGCGCACCTCGGTGATATCCGCGCCCTCGGACAGCCAGGCAGACAACGCGCCGTCTTCCACCTCCCCGGCCTTCAACGCAGCCACCTGCCGCCCGGCATCACGTGGCACCTCGTAACCAGCGCTCTGCAGCAGCACGCGCTCGCCATCGCTGAGCTTGAAATAGAACCTGCCGTCGCTTTCACGGTACTGCTTGAACACCGGTAGCGTCGCGCTGCGCGCTTTCAACGGCGCCTCGGCATCGGTTGCCCCTGTCGTCGAGAGGTCACGCAAGCCCACTGCATCACGCAACGCGGCCATTCGTGGCGTCGCATGACGGGCGCGCAACCGGGTTGCACCGTCGCGCAGGATTTCCTCGATGTCGCGTGGCCGTCCCATCAGGGCTTCATAGCGTTCGCGCAAAGGCGCGACCTCGCGCTCGATGCGCTCGAGCAGCTGCTGCTTGGCGTCGCCCCAACCGATGCCCTGCGCGTAGGCGTCGCGCATTGCGGCGGCTTCCTCCGGCGTTGCGAATGCCTGGTAGAGCTGGAACACCGCCGAGCCCTCGGTGTCCTTGGCCTCACCCGGCATCCGCGAATCGGTGACGATGCCCATTACCAGCCGCTTCATTTCCGCCGGTGGCGCGAACAGCGGGATGGTGTTGTCGTAGCTCTTGGACATCTTGCGTCCATCCAGGCCTGGCAGGGTCGCGACGTTGTCATCGACCACGGCTTCGGGCAGGACGAAGTGCTCGCCATAGAGGTGGTTGAAGCGCTGGCCGAAGTCGCGCGCCATCTCGATGTGCTGGACCTG
>JAEXBT010000246.1 GCA_023393895.1 Pseudomonadota bacterium | reverse complement strand
CCCGCGTCGGCCTCACGCAGAAAGCCAATGATCTGTTCTTCGGAAAAGCGCTTCTTCACGTCCAATCTCCTGGGGTTGGGGAATTGGACTCCAAACCGGCGTGCTACTCAAAAGCGGGGGGACGTCGAATCAATGGAAAGGAAAATCACATATCTCCAGGTTGGCTATCAATTATTTGTATGATTGGTGCAATTATTTCTTTGCCATTCATTTTGCGTCGAACGTTGATGCCAGGAAAGCGGCGATCAGATCTGACGGAGTCGGATTCCTGATCGCTGGCTGATGACCGGGAAACCCCGCATCGCGGGGCCTCCCGTCCGTCATTCCGTCGCCCCTGGCTCGGCGGCCGGGCGTTCATTTGCGCTTCGGGATGTAGAGATCGGTGATGGTGCCTTCGTGCACTTCGGCGGCCATGCCCACGGATTCGCCCAGCGTGGGGTGCGGGTGGATGGTGTGGCCGATGTCGGCCGCTTCGCAGCCCATTTCGATGGCCAGCGCGATCTCGCTGATCAGCTCGCCCGCATGCGGGCCGACGATGCCGCCACCGATCACGCGATCGGTTTCGGCATCGAACAGCAGCTTGGTGAATCCCTCGGTGCGGCCCAGCCCGATGGCGCGTCCGGAGGCGGCCCACGGGAACTTGCCGATGCCGATCTTCAGGCCCTTTTCGCGCGCCTCGTTCTCGGTGACGCCCACCCAGGCGATCTCCGGATCGGTATAGGCCACGCTGGGGATCACCCGCGCCACCCATTCCTTCTTGTGGCCGGCGGCCACTTCCGCGGCCAGCTTGCCTTCGTGGCTGGCCTTGTGCGCGAGCATCGGCTGGCCGACCAGATCGCCGATGGCGAAGATGTGCGGCACGTTGGTGCGCATCTGCGCATCCACCTGGATGAAGCCGCGCTCGCCGACCGCCACGCCGGCCTTCCCGGCATCCAGCTTGCCGCCATTGGGGACGCGGCCCACCGCCACCAGCACGCGGTCGTAAAGCTTGGTGGCGGGCAGGCTTTCGCCTTCGAAATTGCAGGCGATGCCGTTCTTTTGTGCCTTGGCGTCCACCACGCGGGTGCCGAGATGGACGTGGATGCCCTGTGCTTCAAGGCGCGCAGCCAGCGGCTTGACCAGATCGGCATCGGCACCGGGGATGAGTTGCCTGCCCAGTTCCACCACGGTCACTTCGCTGCCCAGGCCGCGATAGACGGTGGCCATTTCCAGGCCGATGATGCCGCCGCCGACCACCAGCAGCTTCTTCGGCACATCGGCCAGCGCCAATGCGTCGGTGGAATCCATCACCCGCGGATCGTCCCAGGGGAAGCCGGGCAGCTTCACCGCCTGCGATCCGGCGGCGATGATGCAATTCGAAAAGCGCAGGCGCTGCACGCTGCCGTCGGCGGCGGTGATGTCCAGCTCGTGCGGGGAAGCGAACGCGGCGCTGCCCTGCACGACGCGCACCTTGCGCTGGCGGGCCATGCCCGAGAGGCCCTTGGTGAGCTGGCCGACCACCTTGTCCTTGTGGCCGCGCAGGGCATCGAGGTCGATTTCCGGCTTGGCGAAGCGGATGCCGAAATCGCCGGCATGGGCGGCGGCGTCGATCACTTCGGCGGCGTGCAGCAGCGCCTTGGAGGGAATGCAGCCGACGTTGAGGCAGACGCCGCCGAGGGTGTCGTGGCGCTCGACCAGCACGGTATCGAGGCCGAGATCGGCGGCACGGAAGGCGGCCGTGTAGCCGCCGGGGCCGGCGCCGATCACCACCATCGCGCACTCGATGTCGGCGGGCTGGCCGCTTTCGGCGGCGGCTTCGGGCACGCGCGTCGCAGGGCGGGCATTGGTCTTGGTGCGGGTTGCGGCCGGTGCGGCCTCGGCGGGCGGGGCAGCGACCGGCGGTTTGGCGGCTCGACCGGCGTCCGCCTCGTCGGCGGTTTCGATCACCGCCACCACGTCGCCTTCGGAAAGCGTGTCGCCCACCTTCACGTTCAGCGATTTCAGCACGCCCGCCACGCCGGAGGGCACTTCCATCGTGGCCTTGTCCGATTCCAGCGTGACCAGGCCCTGGTCCTTCTCGATCCGGTCGCCCGGCTTGGCCAGTACCTCGATGACCGGCACGTCGCCTTGGCCGCCGATGTCGGGCACCTTCACTTCGGTGGTGCTCATGGGGTTTCCTCCGTGGATGGGGCTTTCGGTGTGTCTTCCTGCTGCTCGCGCTGGTCGGCGGCGATCTCGCGTTCGGCATCGAGGCGGGCATCGTTGCGCGCCAGCCGGCTGCGTTCGGCTTCGTCCAGCACGGGAGACGGCGTGGCGTCTTCCTCGATGCCGCCGAGTTCGGCGTGCGGGCGTCCCTGCAACGCGGCGAGTGCCTGTGCGCCGGTCAGGCCGAACAGGCTGCGCAGGTGCAGGTCGCGCTGGCTGAGCGGCATTTCGATCCCGTACTTCTTGAAGACGGTATCCAGCTCCCACAGGTAGGCGGCGCGAACGGCCATGTTGCGGCGCGCCGCGGCCTCGGTGAGCCAGACCGCCAGGATGAAGTCCACCGAGTCCTTGCCGAACTCGGTGAGCCAGACCTGCGGGGCCTTCTGGCCTTCCATCGCCAGGGTGAACGGTACGTTGGCGGCGGCCTCCAGGGCGGCCTTCTTCACCAGCTCCTTGTCGATGCCGTAGGCCACGCCGAAGCCGACCCGGATGCGCCGGTTGACCGAGCGATACGTCCAGTTGGTCACGCGCCCGCTGACGAACTCCGAATTCGGCACCAGGATGTCGATGTTGTCGTTGGTGGTGATGCGCGTGGAGCGGATGTTGATCGCCTTGACCACGCCGCGCACCTTGTCGTCGAGCTGGACGAAATCGCCGACCTTGAGCGAACGGTCGAACAGCAGGATCAGGCCGGAGACGAAGTTGTTGAAGATCTGCTGCAGGCCGAAGCCGAGGCCCACGCCGAGCGCACCGGCGAACACCGTGAAGCGGCTGACCGGGATGCCGAGGGCGTTGAGTGCCAGCATGACCCCGAGCGCCAGCAACACGTAGTGCAGCATGCGCGAGACGGTGTAGAGCGCGGCGGCATTGGCGCGTTCATGTCGCTCGCCGTAGCGTTGCAGTGCGCCACGCAAGAGGCGCGAAACCAGCAGCACGGCGATGATCGCCAGCAGGGCGCCCATCACCCCGCCGACGGTGACCGTCATGCCGCCGGCATTGACCAGCCGGGTCGAGAGCAGGGGTTGCAGATCGGCCAGCACGCGCACGCCGGCGTCGCCCACGGCATCGCGGGCACGCTCGCCCGCGTCGCCGAGCCGGTCGCCAATCTGCGGCTCCAGGGTCATCGGCTCAGAGCAGCACGCGCCGCATGTCGCCGAGGATCTGCGCCAGTGTGGCGGTGAAGCGCGCCGCGGCGGCGCCGTCGATCACGCGGTGGTCGTAGGAGAGCGAGAGCGGCAGCATCAGCCGCGGCGCGAATTCCTTGCCGTTCCATACCGGTTGCATGCTGGAGCGCGAGACGCCCAGGATGGCCACTTCCGGCGCGTTGACGATCGGCGTGAACGCGGTGCCGCCGATGCCGCCGAGCGAACTGATGCTGAAGCAGCCGCCCTGCATGTCGGCCGGGCCGAGCTTGCCTTCGCGTGCCTTCTTCGCCAGCTCCGCGGTTTCCTGCGCGATCTCGATCACGCCCTTGCGGTCGCAATCGCGCACCACCGGCACCACCAGCCCGTTGGGCGTGTCGGCGGCGAAGCCGATGTGGAAGTATTTCTTCAGGGTGAGATTTTCGCCCGTGGCATCCAGCGAGGCGTTGAAATCCGGGAACTGGCGGAGCAGGGCGGCGCTGGCCTTCATCAGGAACGCCAGCATGGTCAGCTTGATGCCGGCCTTCTCGTTTTCCTTGTTGAGCTGGACGCGCAGGGCTTCCAGATCGGTGATGTCGGCGCTGTCGAACTGGGTGACGTGCGGGATCATCGCCCAGTTGCGGGCGAGGTTGGCCCCGGAAATCTTCTGGATGCGCGAAAGCGGCTTGGTCTCGATTTCGCCGAACTTCGAGAAATCCACCTTCGGCCACGGCAGCAGGTCGAGCCCGCCGCCTGCCGGTGCGCCGGCGGCACGCGGGCCGCCTTCCATCACGCCCTTGACGAACTTCTGCACGTCCTCGCGGGTGATGCGGCCCTTGGCGGCGCTGCCTTCGATGCGGGACAGATCGACGCCCAGCTCGCGCGCGAACAGGCGCACAGCGGGGCTCGCATAGGGCACCTTGCCGGGCAGGACCGCGTCGGCTTCGAAGCGCAGCGCAGGGCGGGCGGGCTCGGCATCGGCGATGTCGGCGGATTCGCCGCGCGCGGAGCGGCGCAGGGTGATCTCGTCGGCCTTGCCTGCACCACTGGCGGCGATCGCCTGTCGGGCGATGCCATCCGGCTCAGCAGCCACTTCGACCGGCTCCACCTTCGCGCCGGTCTCGCTGGCCGCGGTGGTGGCGCTGGCGGCCTCGGGTTCGGCGCGCTTCGGCTCGGCATCCTTCGGCGCTTCGGCCTGCTTGCCGCCTTCGCCCTCGGCTTCGATCATCGCCACCACGCCGCCCTCGGAAAGCGCGTCGCCGACCTTGACCTTCACTTCCTTGACGATGCCGGCGAAAGGCGCGGGCACTTCCATCGTGGCCTTGTCGGATTCCAGCGTGACCAGTCCCTGGTCGCGTTCGACGCGGTCGCCCGCCTTCACCAGCACCTCGATGACCGGGACGTCTTCATGGCCACCGATGTCGGGTACGCGTGCTTCCTTGAGTTCAGCCATGACCGCTCCGGGGATGTGTCGGGCGCCTATTGTGGCCGCAGTTGCCGGCCGCGAACAAATACACGCAGGCGAATGGTGGATGCCGCGTGAATTTCATCCGGCTCAAAATCGGGATTCGCCGGTTTCGATGCCCTCACCGCTCATCCGCGTACCGCTGCGCGGCGCAGGCGGGCGCCCAGCGCGAGGTACCACGCCAGACCGTGACCGATCAGCAGGCCAGCGAAGGCGAACAGGCTGGAAGGCCGCAGGAACCATGCGACATCGCGGGTGCGGGCCTGCCAGTCGAAGCTGTGTTCAAGCAGTTGCCAGCCGCCCAGCACGATCCGCAGCACCACCAGCAGTACCAGCGTCAGCACGATGGCCGCGCTCGGCGTGAGATGCACGCCATCGGGGGCGTGCTCGATGCGGCTCAGCGCGATGTTCAGGAGCCCCAGCAGCATCCCGGCGGCGAGCCCGGCCCAGGCCATCGCCAGCGCGCCGTCCAGCCAGAGGCTGCTGGCCCAGGCGCCCGGCAGGAACAGCGCGACCGAAATCCACGCGAACACCGTGTTCAGGCGATTGGCCCAGGGCCACAATCTGCGTCGCTTGCGGCCCATCCGGTAGCGCTGCAGCAGGGACAGCGGCAGCATCAGCGCGATGAACAGCGCCAGGCAGAGCGCCAGCAGCGGGACCAGCAGCAGGAGCGGCATGGACGGGCCTCAAGGGGCAGACGCCCCATCATGCACACGCTCGCGATGCAGCAGGTAAAGGCCGCCGGCGATGATGATCGCCGCGCCCGCCCAGGTCACCGCATCCGGCAGCACGCCCCAGAACATCAGGTCGATGAGCAGGGTCCAGACCAGCGCGGTGTATTCCAGCGGCGCGATTTGCGAAGCCTCGCCGATGCGGAATGCCTGCGTCAGCGCCACCTGCCCGAGTGCGCCGAACACGCCGACCAGCGCGATGACCGGGTAATCGGCCGCGCGCAGCGGCGTCCAGTCCGTCCACGCCAGCGCGGTGGCACCGAGGCCCATCAGGAGCAGCACCCACACCACCATCGCCTGCGGCGTGTCGGTGCGGACCAGGAGGCGCACCGTGATCGCGCTGGCGGCGTAGCAGAACGCCGCCGCCAGCACCGCCAGCGCGGCCCAGGAAATCGTGCCGGCGCCGGGACGCAGGATCACCAGTACGCCGACCAGCCCCAGCCCGATCGCCAGCCAGCGCCGCGGCCCGACTTTTTCGCCGAGGATGGGCACCGCCATCATCGTGATCAGCATGGGCGCCACGAAACCGATCGCGTAGGCGCTCGACAGCGGCAGCCGCGCCAGCCCGTACACGAAGCCGGCCATCATCGCCACGCCGAATGCTGCGCGCAGCAGGTGCAGGCCGTGGTTCACCGGGCGCAGCGATCGCCAGCCGTGGCCGATCACCGCCCACGCCAGAACGAACGGCAGCGAGGCGAAGCCGCGCAGGGCGCCCACCTGCAGCGGTGCGTAATGCGCCGAGAGCAGCTTCATCGAAGCATCCATGCAGGCGAAGGCCAGCACGGCACCGAGCATCAGCCGGGCGGCGCAGCGGGGATCACGGGTGTCGGGCATCCGGGCCTTCCGGTCGGGGGGCGTCAGGCTAGCACTCCACCACGGCAGGGAACGCGGCGGGGTATCCTCGGGCTTTGCCTCATCAAGGACGAAGCCATGCCTTCCTTCGACATCGTCTCCGAAGTGGACGTGCACGAACTCACCAACGCCGTGGACCAAGCCAATCGCGAGCTTGGCACCCGCTTCGATTTCAAGGGCGTCGATGCCTCGTTCACCCTGGATGACGCGGTGATCGGCCTGTCCGCGCCCAGCGAATTCCAGCTCCAGCAGATGAGCGACATCCTGCGCGCGCGCCTGATCGCCCGCAAGATCGATCCGCGCTGCCTGGAGGCCGGCGACATCGAGACCAACGTGGCCGGCGCCCGCCAGAAGATCACGGTGAAGCAGGGCATCGAACGCGAGCTGGCGAAGAAGCTGCAGGCGGAGTTGAAGGCCAGCAAGCTGAAGGTGGACAGCCAGATCAACGGCGACAAGCTGCGCGTCAACGGCAAGAAGCGCGACGACCTGCAGGAGGCCATCGCCCTGCTGCGCGGCAAGGATTTCGAGTTGCCGCTGCAGTTCGACAATTTCCGCGACTGACCGGCCGGCGCAGGCCACGCAAGACACGGAGGCGCGCATGGACATCGACAAGCAGAAAGTGGAGCAGGACACCCGCCGCTGGCTGGAGCGCGCGGTCATCGGCCTCAACCTGTGCCCGTTCGCGAAGGCGGTGTACGTGCGCAACCAGGTGCGGATCGTGGTGTCCGACGCCAGCGACGTGGACGACCTGCGCGAGGAGCTGGGCGAAGAAATGCTGCGCCTGCGCGACACGCCGCCCGAACAGGTGGACACCACGCTGCTGGTGCATCCGGGGGTGCTCGAGGATTTCCTCGACTACAACGATTTCCTCGACGAAGCCGATGCGCTGCTCGAAGCGCTGGAACTCGACGGCATCCTGCAGGTGGCGAGTTTCCACCCGCAATACCGCTTCGCCGATACCGACGAGGGCGATCCGGGCAACAACACCAACCGCTCGCCGTACCCGGTGCTGCACCTTCTGCGCGAGGACAGCATCGACCGCGCGGTGGAGGCCTATCCGACACCGGATTCGATCATCGAGCGCAATATCCGGACGATGGAGGAACTCGGCAACGAGGGCTGGCGCAAGCTGCTCGCGGATGCCTGAGGCCGCTCAGCCGCGGTAGGGATCGTCCACGCCGAGCGCGGCCAGGATTTCCCGTTCGAGCCGCTCCATCGCCTGGGCGTCGGCATCGTCCTCGTGGTCCCAGCCGAGAAGGTGCAGGGTGCCGTGCACGGTCAGGTGCGCGTAGTGCGCAGCCAGCGGCTTGCCCTGTTCGGCGGCCTCGCGCGCCACCACCGGCGCGCAGATCACCAGATCGCCCAGCAGCGGGAAACGGGCGTCCTCCGGCAGGCCGGGCGGCCGCTCGGCGGGGAAGCTCAACACATTGGTCGGGTAGTCCTTGCCGCGATAATGCCGGTTCAGCGCTTGGCCCTCGTCGGCATCCACGATGCGGATCGCGAGGTCGGCCTCGCGGATCCGGCCTTCGAGCGCGGCCGCCACCCAGCGCCGGAACGAAGCCGGCGCGGGCACGCCCTTGCGCGGCGCACCGTAACTCAGGGCGACATCCAGTTCGAGCGGGCCACGGGTCATGGCGTCTCCTGTCTCCGGCATCGGGCTTCGTCAGGCCTGCGATCGCCCAGTCTAAGCCCTTGCCGAAGGCCCGGTCGCGGCATCCCGGGCATCGCGGGATTCGTACGCATTCACGATCCGCGCCACCAGCGGATGCCGCACCACGTCGCGCGATTCGAAGAACGCGAAGCTGACGCCATCGACATCGCGCAGCACCTCGATCGCGTCCTTCAGTCCCGACTTGACGTGCTTGGGCAGGTCGATCTGGGTCATGTCGCCGGTGATCACCGCGGTCGAGCCGAAGCCGAGGCGGGTCAGGAACATCTTCATCTGCTCGATGGTGGTGTTCTGCGCCTCGTCGAGAATCACGAAGGCGTCGTTGAGCGTGCGTCCGCGCATGTAGGCCAGTGGCGCGATCTCGATGACGTTCTTTTCCAGCAGTTTCACCACCTTCTCCACGCCGAGCATCTCGTAGAGCGCGTCGTAGAGCGGGCGCAGGTAGGGATCGACTTTCTGGGTCAGGTCGCCGGGCAGGAAGCCGAGCTTCTCGCCGGCTTCCACCGCCGGACGGACGAGGATGAGTCGCTGCACGCGCGATTCGTTGAGCGCATCCACCGCCATCGCCACCGCGAGGAAGGTCTTGCCGGTGCCGGCCGGGCCGATCCCGAAGTTGATGGCGTGGGTGGCGATCGCGTGCAGGTACTTCTTCTGGTGGGCGCCGCGGCCCTTGATGGTGCCGCGCTTGACCCGGACGGAAACATCCTGCGGGATGTAATCGCCATCGCGCCCGGCGGCCGGCACTTCCGGCTCGCCGACCAGGCCACCGAGCCGCAGGTTGAGTTCGTGCCCGTCGAACACGATGTCGCCGGCATCGGCATGCAGTTCACGCAGCACTTTTTCCGCCAGCGCGACGGCATGTGCATCCTCGCCCTTCACGCGGAACACGTTGCCGCGATTGGCGATCTCCACGCCTAGCCGAAGCTCCAGCTGGCGCAGGTGGGCATCGAAGGGGCCCGCGAGGTTGGCGAGGCGCTCGGTATCGGCGGGTTCGAGGGCGAAATCGTGCTGGGGCATGCGGATCAAGGCCGGTATTGCGGGGGCGCACACTATGCCGCAAGCCGGGTCGTGGTGGCGTGTGGGGCCTCAGTCCGCCGCCACCCGCCCGCGCAGCGAATTCGGCAGCGCCTCGGTGATCGTCACGTCCACGAACCGGCCGATCAGGCGCGCAGGCGCCGGGAAATTCACCGACCGCATGTTCTCGGTCTTGCCGGTCAGCTCGTTCGGGTTCTTGCGCGACGGCCCTTCCACCAGCACGGTCTGCACGGTACCGACCATCTTCTCCGAGATGCTGGCGGCGTGCGCATTGATGCGCTCCTGCAGGCGCGACAGGCGCGCATGCTTCTCGGCATCGCTGATCGTGTCCTCCAGATCGGCCGCCGGCGTACCCGGTCGACGCGAATAGATGAAGGAGAAACTGTGGTCGAAGCCGATGTCCTCGATCAGCTTCATGGTCTTCTCGAAGTCGGCATCGGTCTCGCCGGGGAAGCCGACGATGAAGTCCGAGCTGATCGAGATGTCCGGGCGCACCGCGCGCAGCTTGCGGATCTTCGACTTGAATTCCAGCGCGGTGTAGCCGCGCTTCATCGCCGACAGCACGCGGTCGCTGCCGGCCTGCACCGGCAGGTGCAGGAAGTTGGCCAGCTGCGGCACGTCGCGGAACGCATCGATCAGCGAATCGCTGAACTCCAGCGGATGCGAGGTGGTGAAGCGGATGCGGCCGACGCCGTCGATCTCGGCGATGGTACGGATCAGCAGGCCAAGGTCGGCGAATTCGCCGTCCCCATAAGGCCCTCGGTAGGCATTGACGTTCTGGCCGAGCAGGTTGATCTCGCGCACGCCCTGTGCGGCCAGCTGCGCCACTTCGACCAGCACGTCCTCGAACGGGCGGCTGATCTCGGTGCCGCGGGTGTAGGGCACCACGCAGAAACTGCAGTACTTACTGCAGCCTTCCATGATCGAGACGAAGGCCGACGGGCCTTCCGCGCGCGGCTCCGGCAGGCGGTCGAACTTCTCGATCTCCGGGAAGCTGATGTCCACCTGCGGTTGGCCGGATTCGCGGCGCTCGCGGATCAGTTCGGGCAGCCGATGCAGGGTCTGCGGTCCGAATACCATGTCCACGTACGGTGCGCGCTTGACGATCGCAGCGCCGTCCTGGCTGGCCTCGCAGCCGCCCACGCCGATCAGGAC
>JAEXBT010000236.1 GCA_023393895.1 Pseudomonadota bacterium | reverse complement strand
GTCTCGCTCTGTGCCACATCCTTGAGTGCGGTGATCTTCGGCGCGTCCACCTTGCCCGCCCAGCCACTGCGACGCCCGGCCGGGGACTTTGCTAAGGCCGCGCTTTCCAGCGCTATTTCCGACAACGTGTCCCATGCGCCACAGGCGCCGCACTGGCCCTGCCACTTCGGGTAATCCGCACCGCATTCGGTGCAGACATAGGCCGTCTTGCGGCCGGATTTGCTCGAGGTCGCCATCCCGCCATTGTGCAGCCTGTGGTCGCACCGGATGCGACGGGCGACGTTACTTGGTCACTCCACCCCGCCGATGGGCTTCAGCCTGGATTGCATCACGGCCAGGCACACTGCGCCATTCGTCAAAGCCCAAGGAATCGCCTGCATGCTCGCTGTTGTCCCCGCCCATGACCCGCTTCCGCCCTGCCCGCTCTGCGGCGGCACGCTCGACAGCGACGCGCGCGACACTTGGTGCATGGACTGTGGCAACAAGGAAATCGAGGTGGGAACACGCTGGTACGACGGCCGCGGCATCGTCGAGGTGCTGTCCTCGTTCCCGGACCGCCACGGCATCCCGTATTGCGTGGTCCAGCACAGTCGCGGCAATCCGCGCGTGGTGTCGCAGGGGCTGATGCTGCGACAGTGGGAGCGGCGCTGACTTTACGTGCTTTGGACTTGCCCAAAAAGAAAACCCCGCTTTCGCGGGGTTCTTGCTGTCTGGTGCCGGAAATAGGATTCGAACCTACGACCTACGCATTACGAATGCGCCGCTCTACCAACTGAGCTATTCCGGCCGGACGGGCGATTATACGGGCCGCGCAGCCCGCCTTCAATCGACCAGCCGCAGCCGCAATTCCTTCGGCAGCGCGAAGACCATGTCCTCCGGCTCGCCGTCGAGTTCGCGCCAGTGCGCGCCGGCACCGAGTTCGGCCAACCGCGCCAGCACCCCCTGCACCAGCACATCCGGCGCACTCGCGCCGGCGGTGACACCGACCTGGCGCTTGCCGTCCACCCAGGCCGGGTCGATCTCGTGCGCACCGTCGATGAGGTAGGCCTCGACTCCCTCCCGCTCCGCCAGTTCGCGCAAGCGGTTGGAGTTCGAGCTGTTGGGCGAACCCACCACCAGGATCAGGTCGCAGGCCTGCGCCAGTTCGCGCACCGCGTCCTGCCGGTTCTGCGTGGCGTAGCAGATGTCATCGTTCTTCGGCCCCTGCATCGCCGGGAAACGGCGACGCAAGGTGGCGATGATGTCGCGGGTGTCATCGACCGAGAGCGTGGTCTGGGTGGTGTAGGCCAGGTTTTCCGGCTGGCCGATCACGATCGACTCGGCCTGGGCCATGTCCTCGACCAGATGGATGGCGCCACTCGCGCCCTCCCGCGTCCATTGGCCCATCGTGCCCTCGACCTCGGGGTGGCCGGCGTGGCCGATCAGGATCATGTCGCGCCCATGCCGGCAGTGCCGCGCCACCTCCAGATGCACCTTGGTCACCAGCGGGCAGGTGGCATCAAAGACCTTGAGTGCACGACGATCCGCCTCCTCGCGCACCGCCTGCGAGACGCCGTGCGCGGAGAAGATCACCGTCGCGCCATCCGGGACTTCATCGAGTTCCTCGACGAACACCGCGCCGCGTTGCTTCAGGTCATCGACCACGAACTTGTTGTGCACGACCTCGTGGCGCACGTAGATCGGCGCACCCAGCGTCTCGATCGCGCGCTTGACGATCTCGATGGCGCGGTCGACGCCGGCACAGAACCCACGCGGGTTGGCAAGCAGGATTTCCATCGTTCGAGCTTACTTCCCTTCCTCTGAACCCGGCTTGCGGCTCCCGAGCACGCCGAACAGCACCAGGCCGATCGCGCCGCCGACGATCGCCGCATCGGCGATGTTGAACGCCGGCCAGACCTTGTCGCCGATGTACCACTTCACGAAGTCGATGACGTGGCCGTGCTGCAGGCGGTCGATCACGTTGCCGATCGCGCCGCCGATCACCAGCGCATACGGGATGGCGGTCTTCCAGTCGCGTCGCGGCGTCTTCCATAGCCACCAGCCCAGCAGTCCGCTGATCGCGAAGGCGAGTCCGGTGAAGAACCAGGTCTGCCAGCCGCCTGCGTTGGCGAGGAAGCTGAAGGCGGCGCCGGTGTTGTAGGTGCGGTACCAGTTCCAGAAGCCCGGGATCACCACGATGTCGGTGTACTCCGGCAACGCTCGCAGCACCCACGCCTTGCTCCACTGGTCGAGCACGATCACCAGCGCGGAGAGCCCGAGCCAGGGCAGCGCATTCGGTCTGGGCGTCGCCATCAGAACCACCTCCGCATTTCGCCGTCACCCTCGATGTTGTCGATGCAGCGGCCACACAGTTGCGGGTGCTCCGCACTTGCACCGACGTCGGCGCGATGGTGCCAGCAGCGCACGCACTTCGCCTTGTTCGTCTTCACCGCGGAGATGCCGGGCGCCGCGTCGGCCTTGACCGTCACGTCGCCACTGATGAAGAGGAAGCGCAGCTCATCGGCCAGCGGCGCGAGCCATGTCGCCTCATCACCGGTGACGCGGAGTTCGACCTCGGCTTCCAGCGCTGCACCGATCTCGCCCGAGGCACGCATCGGCTCCAGCGTCTTCGCCACCTGTTCGCGCACGACGAGCAGGCGATCGAAGCATGCGGGCGGCAGTGCGGCATCGGCGTCGAGCTCGACCAGCCCCTCATACCAGCCATCGAACAGGACGTTCCTTGCACGCGCCCCCGGCAGGAAGCCCCAGACCTCCTCGGCGGTGAACGCCAGGATCGGCGCGATCCAGCGCACGAAGGCCTCGGCCACGTGGTGCATCGCGGTCTGCGCGCTACGGCGGCCGCGCGAATCGGCCTGCATCGTGTACAGGCGATCCTTGGTGACATCGAGGTAGAGCGAGCCGAGGTCCACGCTGCAGAAGTTCATCAACGACTGCACCACCTCGGCGAAGTCGTAGCGCGCGTAGGCCGCGACGATGCGGTCCTGCAGCAGCTTCGCGCGATGCACGATCCAGCGATCGAGCGCCACCATGTCGGCCGGGGCAACGAGGTCCCGGGCCGGGTCGAAGCCGTGCAGGTTGCCCAGCAGGAACCGCGCGGTGTTGCGGATGCGGCGGTAGGCGTCGGCATTGCGCTTGAGGATGTCGGGCGAGATGTTGATCTCGTTGCCGTAGTCGCTGGAAGCGACCCACAGCCGCAGGATGTCGGCGCCGAAATCCTTCAGTACCTGCTGCGGCTCGATGCCGTTGCCGAGCGATTTGGAAAACTTGCGGCCCTCACCATCGACGATGAAGCCATGCGTCAGGCATTGACGATACGGCGCCTGGCCGTACATCCCCACCGATGTCAGTAGCGATGACTGGAACCAGCCGCGATGCTGGTCCGAGCCTTCCAGATAGAGGTCAACCGGGAGCTCGATGCCGCGATGGGCCAGCGCGCAGGTGTGGCTGACGCCCGAATCGAACCAGACGTCGAGGATGTCGGTGACCTTGTCGTAGTCGGCGGCTTCCTCGCCAAGCAGCTCGGCCGGATCCAGCGCGTACCACGCATCCACCCCGCCCTTCTCGACGCGCTGCGCGACCTGCTCCATCAGTTCCACCGTGCGCGGATGCGGCTCGCCGGTCTCGCGATGCGCGAACAGCGCGATCGGCACGCCCCAGGTGCGCTGGCGCGAGATGGTCCAGTCCGGGCGACCGGCCACCATGCCCTCGATGCGCGCCTGGCCCCACTCCGGGTACCAAGTGACATCCTTGATCGCGGCCATCGCGTTCGCGCGCAGGCCGGCCTGGTCCATCGAGATGAACCACTGCGGCGTGGCGCGGAACGCCACTGGCGTCTTGTGACGCCAGCAGTGCGGATAGCTGTGGGTGATCGGGAAGTGGGCAAGCATCGCGCCGCTTTCGGCCAGCTTCGGCAGCAGCACGTCCTGCGCCTTCCACACGTGCGTGCCCGCGAGTACGGCATCACCCGCCGGAGGTGTGGAAGGCAGGTAGATGCCGCGTCCATCGACCGGATTGAACTGCGCCGGCTGGTAGCGGTCGAGCAATCCGTACTGACGGCCGATCGCGAAGTCCTCGGCACCGTGGCCGGGTGCGGTGTGCACGGCGCCGGTGCCGTCCTCTGCGCTGACGTGGTCGCCGACGAGGACCGGGATGTCGCGGTCCGGATAGAACGGGTGCGCAAGCACCAAGCCCTCCAGCGCGGCGCCGCTCGTCCTGCCCAGCACCCGGGTTTCAACGATGCCGTAGCGCTTCAGCGCCTTCTCGGCGAGCGCCTCGGCCAGCAACAGCAGCCGGCGGGCACCGTTGCGCGCCGGCCCCTCCACCAGCACGTAATCAAGCTCAGGGCCCAGGCTCACCGCCAGCGAGGCCGGCAGCGTCCATGGCGTGGTGGTCCAGATCGGGATGGCGATCTCGGTCGCCGCATCGACCTCCACCCCGAACTTCGCGGCGACATCCCGCGCGTCGCGCGCCGGATAGGCAACGTCGACTGCCGGCGACTGCTTGTCGGCGTACTCGATCTCCGCCTCGGCCAGCGCCGAGCCGCAGTCGAAGCACCAGTACACCGGCTTCACCCCGCGCTCCAGGTGGCCGTTGTCGATGATCCGCGCCAGCGCACGGATCTCGTCGGCCTCGTAACGGAAGTCCAGGGTCAGGTACGGGTTGGCCCAGTCGCCGAGCACGCCGAGCCGCTTGAAGCCCTCGCGCTGCTGGTCGATCTGCCCGCGCGCGTAATCGCGGCAGGCCTGGCGATAGGCCGCGGCGTCCAGCTTGGTCCCGACCCGGCCGTGCTTCTTCTCCACCGCCACCTCGATCGGCAGGCCATGGCAGTCCCAGCCGGGGATGTAGGGGGCGTCGAAGCCGGACAGCGTCTTCGAGCGGACGATCACGTCCTTCAGGATCTTGTTGAGCGCATGGCCCAGGTGCAATGCGCCGTTCGCATACGGCGGGCCGTCGTGCAGCACGAAGGTCGGGCGTCCCTTCGTCGCCGCCCGCAACTGGCCGTACAGGTCTTCGGCCTCCCATTGCGCGAACAGCGCCGGCTCGCGCTTCGGCAGGTCGCCACGCATCGGGAACGCCGTTTCCGGCAGCAGGATGGTGGATTTGTAGCGCTGGCTTTCGGCTTCGCTCATCGTTCGTTCTTGTGGTCAGGCACAGGCGGCCTGGTGGAAATCGGGTTCGGTGGACAACAGGCGGCGCGCGTGCCGCGCATCCTCGTGCATCTGCGTGGTCAACGCATCCAAGGTGTCGAAGCGGGCTTCGTCGCGCAGCCTGGCGACGAACTCCACGGCAATGTGGCGGCCGTACAGGTCGCCGTCGAAATCAAAAAGGTGCGCCTCGAGCAAGGGCTCGATGCCATCCACGGTCGGACGCGTGCCGAAGCTCGACACCGAAGGCCAAGGCGCCTCGCCCACCCCGTGCACGCGCGTCGCATAGATGCCCTGCAACGCGGGCTTGCGCGGGAAGCGCAGGTTTGCGGTGGGAAAACCGAGCGTGCGGCCGAGCTGCCTGCCGCGCACCACCCGGCCGCTGATCGCGTAGGGCCGGCCGAGGAGCCGTTCGGCGCGGGCGAAATCGCCGCCGGCCAGTGCCTGCCGGATCGCCGAACTGGACACGCGCTCGCCCTCCAGGCGGAACGGTTCGATGGCATGCGCGCTGAAGCCGTGGCGCGCGCCCTCGGCCCGCAACAGGGCGAGATCCCCGCGGCGCTGGTTGCCGAAGCGGAAATCGGGACCGACCCATACTTCGTGAGCAGCCAGCCGCCGAACCAGCACCTGCTCGATGAAGCTCTCGGCCGGCATCCGCGTCATCGCCTGATTGAAGCGCAGCAGGCCGATGCCATGCATGCCCGCCTCGCGCACCCCCAGCACCTTGCCCCGCGGCAGCATCAGCCGTGGCGGCGGGTCGTCCGGCGCGAAGAACTCGCGCGGCAGTGGCTCGAACGCCAGCGCGACCGCGGGCACGCCCAGCACGTGCGCACGCGTCGCGGCGTGGCGCAGCAGCGCCTGATGGCCAAGATGCAGGCCATCGAACGCACCGATGCAGACCACGCTGCCCCGCGGGCACAACGGCCCGCCTTCAGCGTCGCGGAACAGGAAATCCATGGATTCGCCAGTATAGCGGCGCGGCATCGGCTCAATGCCGCAGATGACGCGGCCGCAACCCCATCGCCACCTGCGCGCCGCCATAGGCCAGCACCCCGGCACCGATCGCGGCGAACAACCAGGCCACACGCGTCGTCAGCCCCGGCAGCGCGCGCCAGTCACCGACGTGGTAACGAATCGCCATCACCACCGCAGCCATCACCGCGCAGGCCACCAGCAGCTTCAGCAGGAACGCCCCCCAGCCCGGCCGCGGCACCAGCAGACCATCACGCTTGAGATACCGCCACAGCAGCCACGCGTTGACGATGCCGGCCAGCGCGGTGGCCAGTGCGATGCCCGCGTGGGCGCCCTCCACCTTGTGGAGCCAGAGCGGCGTGGTGATCGCGATGGTCAGCAGCACGTTGACAACCACGGTGATGATGGCGGCGCGCATCGGCGTTTTCGTGTCCTGGCGCGCATAGAACGCCGGCGACAGCACCTTGCTGAGCATGAAGGCGGGCACGCCCAGGCTCATCGCCGACAGGCTCAGCGCTGCCATGCGGGTGTCGAAGGCGGTGAAGCGGCCGCCCTGGTAGACCACCGAGGTGAGCGGCTCGGCCAGCAGCAGCAGGCCTGCCCCGGCTGGCACGCCGAGCAGCAGCGCCATCCGCAGGCCCCAGTCGAGCGCGGCCGAATAGCCGGCGGCATCGGTGGCGGCGTGGCGGCGCGACAGATGCGGCAGGATGACCGTGCCGATCGCCACGCCGAACAGCCCGAGCGGAAACTCCACCAGCCGGTCCGACAGGTACAGCCAGGTCTGGCTACCGGTCACCAGCAGCGACGCGAACACCGTGCCCACCAGCAGGTTCAGCTGCGCCACCGAGGAAGAGAACAGCGTCGGCAGCATCAGCTTGCCGACCCTGCGGACGTCGGGGTGTGAGAAGCCCAGCTTGAAGGTGGGCCGGATGCCGAGCCGACCCAACGCCGGCCACAGCACGACCAGCTGCAGGATCCCCGCCGCCAGCACGCCCCAGGCGAGCGCCTTCGGACGGATCGCTTCCGGGAAATACGGCGCGAGGAACAGCATCGCCGCGATCACGGTGAGGTTGTGCAGCACCGGTGTGAACGCCGGCAGCGCGAACTTTCCGAAGCTGTTCAGCACCGAGGCCACCAGCGCCATCATCGAGATGAAGACGAGGTAGGGGAAGGTGATGCGCAGCATGTCGGCGATCAGCCCGAGCTTGAGCGGATCGCTGGCGGCGCCCGGCGCGAACAGCGCGGCCACCCAGGGCGCGGCGATCATGCCGATGCCGACCACCACGAACACCACCGCGAACAGCGCGCCCGCCATCCGGTCCACGAATTCCTTCAGCGCCCTGTCGTCACCGCGTTCACGGATTTCGTTCAGCACCGGCACGAAGGCCATCTGCATCGAGCCCTCGGCGAAGATCCGCCGCAGGTAATTCGGGATCCGGTAGGCGATGACGAAGGCGTCCATCGCCGGCGACACCCCGAACAGCCGGCTCTGCAACGCGTCGCGGGCGAAACCGGCGATGCGCGAGAGCATCGTCATCGAACTGAACGCGGAAATGCCGCGCAGCAGGCCGGGGCTGGCAGCCGGGGCCCGGCGGCCGGACTCGCTCACGGGCAACCCGCCCGGTTGACGCAAATCCTTGAATGGGCCATACTTTTCTGTCTCGCGTCCCGCGACCCCATTCCAACCAGTTTCCTCGAAGGTTCCATCGTGGCCAATATCAAGTCCGCCAAGAAGCGCGCCAAGCAGACCATTGTGCGCAATGCGCGCAACAACAGCCAGCGTTCCATGCTGCGCACCTCGGTCAAGAAGGTGCTGAAGGCCCTGCAGTCCAACGACGCCGAAGGCGCCACCGCGGCGATGGCCGCCGCCCAGCCGCTGCTCGACCGTTTCGCGTCGCGCGGCCTGATCCACAAGAACAAGGCCGCGCGCCACAAGAGCCGCCTGAACGCCCGCATCAAGGCGCTCAAGGCCGCCGCCTGATACCTGTTGCGCCGTCCGCGGCGCAATCGGCACGGCAAACGAAAGCCTCGCATTACCGCGAGGCTTTTTCGTGGATGGATGGCAACCGTTCGCGGCATCACGCGGAGCACGGCCGCCGCGTGTGAAGCCGGGATGTGCCGCACGTTGCGGCGCCCGTGGCCTCAGTCGAGGCGGGCCGCTTCGGCTTCCTCGGCCAACAGCCGCTGCTCGTCGAGGAAAGCCTGTACTTTCAGCATCACCTCGCGGGTGCCCTCGCGCGCCAGACCCGAAACGATGAACCACGGCCCCTGCCAGCCGAGTTCGGCGACGGTCTGCTCGGCTTGCTCGCGTGCATCCTCGGCAGTCAGCAGGTCGGCCTTGTTGAACAGCAGCCAGCGCGGCTTCTCCATCAGCCCGGCATCGAATTTCGCCAGCTCGTGCTCGATCGCGCGCACCTGTTCGCTGGCGCTGGAACCGTCGAGCGGTTCGATCTCGACCAGGTGCAACAGCAGGCCGGTGCGCTGGATATGGCGCAGGAACAGCGCACCGAGGCCCGCGCCGTCGGCCGCGCCCTCGATCAGTCCCGGGATGTCGGCGATCACGAAACTGCGCGCCGGCTCCACGCTGACCACGCCGAGGTTCGGGTAGAGCGTGGTGAACGGATAGTCCGCCACCTTCGGCGTGGCCGCCGAGACCGCGCGGATCAGCGTGGACTTGCCGGCATTGGGGAAGCCCAGCAGGCCGACATCGGCCAGCAGCTTCAATTCCAGCCGGAGGTCACGCTCCTCGCCCGCCGTGCCCGGTGTGGACTGCCGCGGCGAGCGGTTGGTCGAGCTCTTGAAATGCATGTTGCCGAGCCCGCCCTTGCCGCCCTGCGCCACCAGCAGGCGTTCGCCGTGGCGGGTCAGATCGCCGATCACCTCGTCGGTGGCGATGTTGGTCACCTGGGTGCCGACCGGCACGGTGATCACCAGGTCCTCGCCGGCCTTGCCGTACATCTGCCGGCCCCTGCCGTTTTCGCCGCGTTGCGCCTGGAAGCGCTTCTGATGGCGGAAGTCGACCAGCGTGTTGAGGTTCTCGTCGGCCAGCAGCCAGATGCTGCCGCCGTTGCCGCCGTCACCGCCGTCCGGTCCGCCCAGCGGGATGAACTTCTCGCGGCGGAAACCCACGCAGCCATTGCCGCCGTTGCCGGCGGTCACGGTGATCTCGACTTCATCGACCAGTTTCATGGGAGGCGGCGTCCTGAGCGTGCATGTGAAGTGTAGCGAGGCGGCTTCGTCCCGCCGTGCGGAAACGAAAAACCCCGCGCGAGGCGGGGCTTTCCGCGGATGGAGCGGTGTGCGCCTTATTCGGCGACCACGCTCACGGTGCGGCGCTTGGCCGGACCCTTGACCGAGAACTCCACCTTGCCGTCCTGCAGCGCGAACAGCGTGTAGTCGCGACCCAGGCCCACGCCCGGACCCGGATGGAACTGGGTGCCGCGCTGGCGAACGATGATGTTGCCGGCTTCGATGGCCTGGCCGCCATAGATCTTGACGCCCAGGTACTTCGGGTTGGAGTCGCGGCCGTTGCGCGAGGAACCTACGCCCTTTTTGTGTGCCATGACTGCTTCTCCTTACTTCTTGCCACCGGCAATGCCGGTGATCTCGATTTCGGTGTAGTGCTGACGGTGACCCATCTGCTTGCGGTGGTGCTTGCGGCGGCGGAACTTGACGATCTTTACCTTGTCGGCGCGGCCGTGGCCCACCACCTTGGCGGAGACGGCAGCGCCCTTGAGCGCGTCGCCCAGGGTCACGCCGTCGCTGTCGCCCAGCATCAGGACGTTGTCGAACTTGATCTCGCTGCCGGCCTCGGCCTCGAGCTTCTCGACGCGCAGGGTCTCGCCCTGCATCACGCGGTATTGCTTACCGCCGGTTACCAGTACTGCATACATGGCCATCTTCCTTTGTAGTTATCGTGGCTGCGTTTCCGGCGACGTCGGTCGCGAGGAACCCGGCATTCTAAGGCATCCAGGCGCCCGGTGCACCCCATTCGCTGGCCGGCGTTCATTACGGAACGCTAACACCCGGTATGGAGGATGGCCCCGGCAGTCCCCGTGCGCCTTCGCATGGATGCTGGACCGCGCCCTTCCACACCGGGGAATCCCCTATGTTCGATACCCTCCTCAACAGTGTCGCAGCCCGCTTCGGGCTCTCCGCCGACAAGGCCAAGCAACTCCTTGGCCTTCTCATCGCATTGATTTTCAACGAAAAACGCGGCGGCGCCGCCGGATTCGTGGATCTATTCCGCAGCCGCGGACTGGGCAATCTGATTGATTCCTGGACCGGTGACGGCGCCAACGAGCCGATCGAGGCCAGCCAGCTGGAGCAGGTGCTGGGCGCCGGCGAGATCGACACCATCGCGTCGCAGGTCGGCCTTGACCGCGGGATCGCCGCCTCTGCGATGGCCGCGATGCTGCCGGATGCCTTCCACGCCCTGACCGAGGACGGCCGCGTGCCGACCAGCCTGCCCGATCGCTTCCGCGCCTTCATGGACGAACTGGGTGACTTCTTCCGCGGCATCGGCGCCGGTGCGCTCGGCCTCGGTGCCGCAGCGGTCGGTGGCGTTGCCCGGGCAGCTGAGAGGGCCGGAGACGCAATCGGCGATGCCGCCGAAAACACCGTCGATGCGATCGGCGATGCCGGCCGCGCGACCGCCCGCACCGTGGACCGTGCCGTCGACAACACCGTGGCCACCACCCGCGAAGTGGCGCGCGATGCCTCTTCGGGCATCGGCAAGCTGCTCCCGTGGCTGCTGCTGGCCGGCCTGTTGATCGCCGCGTTGCTCCTGTTCCGCGGCTGCAACAGGCAGGAAGCCACCCCCGCCCCGACACCGGCCCCCGCCGCCACCCCGACCACGTCGGCTGCGGCCGGCGTCCCGGCCTTCGGCTTCGAGAACACCGATGGCAGGGTAACGGTCAACGGCAGGCTGGCCAGCGAGGCGGAGAAGAACCGCCTGCTCGACGCCATCCGCGCCACCTTTGGTGCCGACAACGTCAGCGGCGACATCACCGTGGATACCAGCGCAGCCCCGGCCGGCTGGATGGACAAGCTGATCGCCATGCTGCCGGACCTGAAGGCCTCAGGCCTGAAGTTCAACTTCGATGGCGACAAGCTGCGTCTGGACACCTCGGGCATGTCCGAAGCCGACCGCTTCGCGCTGACCGACAGGTTCCGCACCGCGTTCCGTGACGGCCAGTACGAGATCACCGGCCTGTGGGACCGCGCCATGGCCGCGCTCGCGGGGCTGAAGGACGGCTTCAGCAGCGATGACCTGGTCAAGGCGCTGAACCTGATGAACGTCTACTTCGCCACCGATTCGGCCACGATCACCAACGACAGCATGGAAACGCTGCGGGCCGCCGCCGACGCGATCAAGCGTTCCTCGGCCGGCACCCGCATCGAGGCCGGCGGCCACACCGACAACACCGGTGACGCCGCCCACAACATGACCCTGTCGCAGCAGCGCGCCGAAGCCGTGGTCACCAGGCTGAAGGAACTGGGCGTGGCCGACGGCATCCTGTCGGCCAAGGGTTATGGCCAGGACAAGCCGATCGCCGACAACGGCACGGAAGAAGGCAAGGCCAGGAACCGCCGCATGGAGTTCACGTTCCTGAACTGACCGGCGAAACCCTCGCCGCAAATCGGACGGGGCGCTTCGGCGCCCCGTTTTCTATGGGAAGTCGCTTGCCTTGCGACGGCTTGGCCCCATCTTCCAGGGTGCGGGTTTGCCCGTGCCCATCCCAACGGCTACGCTGGCCGGCTACCCCGAGGATCCCCCCAGATGGCGCTCGACACCATCCGCATCCGTGGCGCACGGACGCACAACCTCAAGAATTTCGACCTCGACCTGCCGCGCGACAAGCTGATCGTGATCACCGGCCTGTCCGGCTCCGGCAAGTCCTCGCTGGCCTTCGACACGATCTACGCCGAAGGCCAGCGACGTTACGTGGAATCGTTGTCGGCCTACGCGCGCCAGTTCCTCTCGGTGATGGAGAAGCCCGACGTCGACCACATCGAGGGCCTGTCGCCGGCGATCTCGATCGAGCAGAAATCGACCAGCCACAACCCGCGCTCGACCGTCGGCACCATCACCGAGGTCTACGACTACCTGCGCCTGCTGTATGCGCGCGTCGGCATCCCGCGCTGTCCCGACCATGCCTTTCCGCTGGAGGCGCAGACCGTCAGCCAGATGGTCGACCAGGTGCTGGCGCTCGCCAGCGATCCGGAAACCGCCGAGCAGCGCTGGATGCTGCTGGCGCCGGTCATCCGCGACCGCAAGGGCGAGCACGCGCAGGTGTTCGAGCAGTTGCGCGCGCAGGGCTACGTGCGCGTGCGCGTGGACGGCGTGCTGCACGAGATCGACGCGGTGCCGCCGCTGGCGCTGCGCCAGAAGCACACGATCGAGGCGGTGATCGACCGCTTCAAGGTCCGCGACGACCTGCAGCAGCGCCTGGCCGAATCCTTCGAGACCGCACTCAAGCTGGGCGAAGGCATGGCCATCGTGCAATCCATCGATGACGATGCCGCCACGCCGCTGCTGTTCTCGTCGAAATACTCCTGCCCGGTCTGCGACTACGCGCTGCCGGCGCTGGAGCCGCGGCTGTTCTCGTTCAACGCGCCGATGGGCGCCTGCGAGACCTGCGACGGCCTGGGCATGGCCCAGTTCTTCGATCCGGCGCGCGTGGTGGTGCATCCGGAGCTGTCGCTGGCGTCGGGCGCGGTGCGTGGCTGGGACCGTCGCAACACCTATTACTTCCAGATGCTGCAATCGCTCGCCAAGCACTACGGCTTCAAGGTCGATACCGCGTGGCATGCCCTGCCCGACCACGTGCAGGACGCGGTGCTGCACGGCAGCGGCCGCGAATCGATCGGCTTCACCTACGTCAACGATGCCGGCAGCCGTTCGACGCGTCGGCATCCGTTCGAGGGCATCATCCCCAACCTCGAGCGCCGTTACCGCGACACCGAATCCAGCGCGGTGCGCGAGGAGCTGTCGAAGTACATCAGCGAGCGGCCCTGCCCCGACTGCGGTGGTGCGCGCTTGAACCGCGCGGCGCGCAACGTGTTCGTCGCCGACCGGCCGATCAACGTCATCACCCAGCAGCCGATCGACGAGGCGCTGGCGTTCTTCGCCGGGCTGAGCCTGCCGGGCTGGCGCGGCGAGATCGCGGCCAAGATCGTCAAGGAGATCAGCGAGCGGCTCGGCTTCCTGGTCGATGTCGGCCTCGACTATCTCACGCTCGAACGCAAGGCCGACACGCTTTCCGGCGGCGAGGCGCAGCGCATCCGCCTGGCTTCGCAGATCGGCGCCGGGCTGGTCGGGGTGATGTACGTGCTGGACGAACCCAGCATCGGCCTGCACCAGCGCGACAACGAGCGCCTGCTGGGCACGTTGACGCGGCTGCGCGATCTCGGCAACACGGTGATCGTGGTCGAGCACGACGAGGACGCGATCCGATTGGCCGACCACATCGTCGACATCGGGCCGGGCGCCGGCGTTCACGGCGGCGAGGTAATCGCGCAGGGCAACGTTGACGAGGTGATGGCCGCGCCGCGCTCGCTGACCGGCGATTACCTGTCGGGCCGCCGCGGCATCGACATTCCCGCGCGCCGCCATGCACCGAACCGCAAGTTCATGCTCAAGCTGAAGGGCGCGTCCGGCAACAATCTGCAGAACGTCAACCTGGAAATCCCCGCCGGCTTGATGACCGCGGTGACCGGCGTCTCCGGCTCGGGCAAGTCCACGCTGATCAACGACACGCTGTATGCGCTCGCCGCGAACGAGATCAACGGCGCCTCGCACGCGCCGGCACCGCATCGCGACATCACCGGCCTCGATCTGTTCGACAAGGTCGTCGACATCGACCAGTCTCCGATCGGGCGCACGCCACGCTCGAACCCGGCCACCTATACCGGCCTGTTCACGCCATTGCGCGAGCTCTACGCACAGGTGCCCGAATCCCGTGCGCGCGGCTACGCGCCGGGTCGCTTCAGCTTCAACGTGCGCGGTGGCCGCTGCGAGGCCTGCCAGGGCGATGGCCTGATCAAGGTGGAGATGCACTTCCTGCCGGACGTCTACGTGCCCTGCGACGTCTGCGCCGGCAAGCGCTACAACCGCGAGACGCTGGAAATCCTCTACAAGGGCCACAGCATCCACGACGTGCTGGAAATGACGGTGGAAGACGCCGCCAAGCTGTTCGAAAACGTGCCGGCGATCAGCCGCAAGCTCGACACCCTGATCGATGTCGGCCTGTCCTACATCAAGCTCGGCCAGTCGGCGACCACGCTTTCGGGCGGCGAGGCGCAGCGCGTCAAGCTGTCGAAGGAACTCTCGCGCCGCGACACCGGACGCACGCTCTACATCCTCGACGAACCGACCACCGGCCTGCACTTCGCCGACATCGAGCACCTGCTCTCGGTGCTGCACCGCCTGCGCGATGACGGCAACACGGTGGTGGTCATCGAGCACAACCTCGATGTCATCAAGACCGCGGACTGGATCGTCGATCTCGGCCCCGAGGGCGGGCACCGCGGTGGCGAGATCATCGCCAGCGGCACGCCCGAGGAGGTGGCGAAGATGGCGCACTCGCACACCGGCCGCTTCCTCGCCAAGCAGATGAAGGAAGACGCCCGCCGCCGCAAGCACCGGAAGGACGCATGAAAGAAACCGCATCCCCGCAACCGTTCCGCGTGCCGTTCGCCCCCCGATGGGGCGACTTGGACGCGATGAACCACGTCAACAACGCCACCTATCTGCGCTACCTCGAGGAGGCGCGCATCCAGTGGCTGAACGCGCAGGACACGGCCTGGTTCGATGCCGACAATGCGCCGGTACTGGCGTCGGCCACGGTCAACTACCGTCTGCCGATCGAATACCCGAGCCAGCTCGAGATCGAACTGTTCGCGACCCGCATCGGCAACAGCAGCCTGACCATCGGCCATCGCATCGTGGATGCCATCAGCCGCGCGCTCCACTGCGACGGCCACGTGGTGGTGGTCTGGATCGGTCGCCATGACGGGAAGCCGGCGCCGCTGCCCGAGGGCATCCGAACCGCCGCCCACCGGATCGCCGTCACCGACCCTGCCTGAAGTCATCTTGTGGCGGGCCGGCCCCTGCGGCAGGCTAGGGCTTTCGATGCAGGAGCCCGACGGGATGAAGATGCTGCTCCGTGCCCTCTCCGGCCTCGGCGTTGCCGCGGGGCTCGTCTTCGCAACGCCCGCCGACGCCCAGCCTGCAACGCGCGCGGCAACCGCCGCCGATGCGCGCTGCGCGACGATCCCGTTCGCCGACGCCAATGCCGGCGCGGTTCGCGAGCCCAGCGCCGCCAGTGCCTGGGGCGGGCCCCGCACCGGCACCGAGGCCACGCTATCCGACCGCGTGGTCGATTACCGGATCCACGCGCGCCTTGATCCCGACAAGCACACCATCGATGGCCGCCAGCAGCTGACCTGGCGCAACCGCAGCGCACAACCGGTGTGCGCGGTCTACCTGCACCTCTACCTCAACGCGTTCGAGTCCAGCGGCAGCACCTTCATGACCGAGCAGCGCACGCGCGGCTTCAGCTTCCGCTCCGGGGTGAAGACGAAGGACGGTGACTGGGGCTACACCCGGCTCAAGCGCGTCGAACAGGGCGGCCAGACGGTGAAGTGGTCGTTTGTGCAGCCCGATGGCGGCCCGGCGACCGACAAGACCGTGGTGCGGCTGGACCTGCCAACGCCCGTCGCGGCCGGCGCCAGCACCACCCTCGACATCGACTTCTTCAACCAGCTGCCCCGGGTCACCGCGCGCACCGGCTATTACGGCAGCTTCCACCTCGTCGCCCAGTGGTTCCCGAAGATCGGCGTGCTGGAACTGGCCGGCGAGCGTGGCGCCACCGCGCCGCGCTGGAACGTCCACGAGTTCCACCTGCACAGCGAGTTCTACGCCGACTTCGGCCATTACGACGTCAGCATCGACGTGCCTTCCAACTACACCATCGGTGCCACCGGCGAGCTGGTCGAGCAGAAGTCGGCGAACGGTCGCAGCGTGCATCGCTACGTGCAGGGCGACGTCCATGACTTCGCCTGGACCGCCGACAGGCGCACCGCCAAGCCGCTCGAGCAGACCTGGACCTATCCGGGCGGCGAACCGGTGAAGGTGCGCGTGCTGTTCCCGCCCGAATACGCCGACAACGCGCCGGTGGTGATGAAGGCGACCATCGATTCTCTGAAGTACTTCTCCGACACGCTGGGCCGCTATCCGTACCGCACGGTCACCGCGGTCATCCCGCCGTACAACGCCAGCGAGGCGGGCGGCATGGAATACCCGACCTTCTTCACCGCCGACAGTGTCTCGGACTACCAGCCGGGCGGGATCGAGCAGTACCTGCTGGAGTTCGTGACCATCCACGAGTTCGGCCACGGCTACTTCTACGGCATCCTCGCCTCCAACGAATTCGAGGAGCCGATGCTCGACGAAGGCGTGAACCAGTACTGGAACAGCCGGATGCTGGCCGACCGCAAGCAGCGGGTCGTGCCGCTGCCGGCCCGGTTTGCGCGCCTCGGGCTGGCGCCGCATATAGGCACGCACGACCTCGACCGCATGAGCGCGCAGCTTGCCAACCCCGCCGACCCGCTCGGCAACAACAGCTGGAACCGTCGATCCAGCGGCAGTTTCGCCACGGTCTACTCACGCACCGCCACCCTGCTGCACGGCATCGAGCGCCAGGTCGGGCGCGAGGCCATGGCGCGGGCGATGAAGCTGTACTACGAACGCTGGAAGTTCCGCCATCCCTCGGTCGCCGATTTCCGCGAGGCATTGATCGAGGGCACCGGCCGCCGCGACATCATCGAGCGCGCGTTCGCTCAGGCGGTGTACGGTGCGCAGGTCATCGATGACCGCATCGATGCCTTCACCAGCAGCGAGGAATTGCCGGCGCTCGGTTACGTCGACGCCAGCGGCAAGCCCCTGAGTGGCACCGCCCGCGGCAAGGCGATCACGAAGGCGCGCGCGGACTGGAAGAAGGCACATCCCGACGCCGGGCCCGGCACCGGCCCGTATCCGTTCCGCACCAGCGTGGTGGTCGCGCGCGAAGGTGCGGACGTGCCACAGGTGCTGAAGGTGACCTTCGCCGATGGCAGCTCCGAGACCGTTCGCTTCGAAGGCAGCCAGCGCTGGTTCCGCTTCGGCTGGGTCAAGCCGGTCAAGGCGACGCGGGTCGAACTCGATCCAGCCGGCCTGTATCCGATGGATCGTTCGCGCACCGACAACGTGCGCGGGCTGAAAAGCGGCACCGCCGCCGGTGGCCACTTCGGGAGTCGCGCCATGGCCTGGCTGCAGGTGCTCATCGCCTGGTGGATGGGAGCATGACCATGAAGACCGGATACCCCCGCAACGTCGGCCTCCTGCGTGCGCTCGGCCACGGCTTCGGCAATGCACTGCGCCACTGGCGGATCATCCTGCTGGGCTGGCTGGCCGGGCTGCTGCCCGCAGCCTTCGGGGCCTGGCCGGTCCGCGGCCTGTTCAACCGCGCGCTTGGCGGCCATCCGGACGCCGCGCACTTCGTGGCCGGTGACGACATTGCACCGCTGGCCGATGCACTGGCGAACATGCGCGACGGCGGCTTCTTCATGAGCCTCGCCGGCATCGGCCAGGGCCTGCTGGTGGCCAGCCTGCTGGCACTGCTGATGGCGCCATGGCTGTCCGGAATGCTGGTCGCCAGCCTGCGCGAAGGCCGCGTGCTTGGTTTCGGCGAGCTCTGGGCAGGCGGGTGGCGCGAATACGGCCGCCAGCTGCGCCTGCTCCTGGTGGCGCTGATCCCGATGGCAGCGGTCGCGGTGGCGGCAAGCCTGGTGTTTGCCTGGGCGTACGCAGGCCACGAGACGGCGATCGAGTCCGCGCCGGGCGAACAGCGGATGCGGATCGCGATGTGGGTGGCCGCGGCACTTGGGATCCTCGGCTGGGCCGGTGTTGAGGCGGGCCGCGCCGCGTTCGCCGCCGACGCCACGTTGCGCTCAGCTTTCCGCGCTTGGCTGCGCGGCTTGCGCCTGTTGCTGAAACGCCCGTTCGCGGTGCTGACGGTGGTGGTGCTGACGCTGCTGCTCGGCGCCGGCATCGCCCTGCTCCTGCAGCGCACGGGAGTCAGCGCGCAGGCATCCAGCGGGCTGGTGCTGGCGATGGCGCAACTGGCCGTGCTCGTGCTCTGGACCACCCGGATCATCCGCCTTTCCGCATTGACTGCGTTGAGTCCCCCGCCACCCGTGATGGCCGGCCCGCTGGTCACCCCGCCCACGCCGCCGCCCCCGTAACCCAAGCCACATCAAACAGCC
>JAEXBT010000222.1 GCA_023393895.1 Pseudomonadota bacterium | reverse complement strand
GCGCCAAGGCGGGAATGATGCCCGCAGGATAACCGATGGGGCAGCCCTCACACGTACAATGCAGGCTTGATTTCCGTTTCCTTGTTGGAGTCCGTCTTGATCCCTGCCGCCCAATGCCTGCGCGCCGATGGCCGCGCCGCCGATGAATTGCGTCCTTTCACCCTGACGCGCAGTTTCACGCGGTATGCGGACGGGTCGGTGCTGGTGCCGGCGGGCCATACCCAGGTGCTCTGCACTGCCAGCGTACTGGAGAAGGTGCCGCCCTTCCTGAAGGGGCGGGGCGAGGGCTGGGTCACCGCCGAGTACGGCATGCTGCCGCGCGCCACCCATACCCGCAGCGACCGCGAAGCCGCGCGTGGCAAGCAGGGCGGACGGACCTTGGAGATCCAGCGGCTGATCGGTCGCAGCCTGCGCGCCTGCGTGGACCGCGCGGCGCTCGGCGAACGCGTCATCACCCTGGACTGTGACGTGCTGCAGGCTGACGGCGGCACCCGCACCGCCGCGATCACCGGCGCTTACGTCGCGCTGGTCGATGCGATCACCGGCCTGATGGCGCGCGGGGACCTCCGCAGGAATCCCCTGCACGGCGCGGTCGCCGCGGTCTCGGTCGGGATCTGGCGCGGCGTGCCGGTGGTGGATCTTGACTACGCCGAGGACAGCGACTGCGACACCGACATGAACCTGGTGATGAACGACGACGGCGGCATCATCGAGATCCAGGGCACCGCCGAGGGGCATGCCTTCCGCCGCGAGGAGCTGGACGCGATGATCACGCTCGGCGAGACCGGCTGCGCGCAACTGTTCGAGGCGCAACGCGCGGCGCTGGCCGGATGACCATGCAGCGGCTGGTGCTGGCGAGCGGCAATGCCGGCAAGCTGGCAGAGTTCGGGGCGCTGCTGGCCGATGCCGGGTTCGAGGTACATCCGCAATCGGAATTCGGGGTGGAGGATGTCGAGGAAACCGGGCTCAGCTTCATCGAGAACGCGATCCTGAAGGCACGTCACGCCGCACTAGCCACCGGCCTGCCGGCACTCGCCGACGATTCCGGCCTGTGCGTGGATGCGCTCGGCGGGGCACCCGGCCTGTACTCGGCACGCTACGCGGGCACGCACGGCGAGCACGCCGCGAACATCGACAAGCTCCTGCAGGATCTGCGCGACGTACCGGAAGAGAATCGCACGGCGCGCTTCATCTGCGTGCTGGTGCTGCTCCGCCACGCCGACGACCCGGAACCGCTCATCGCCGAAGGGCGCTGGGAAGGCCGCATCCTCCAAGAAAGGCGCGGCGACGGCGGCTTCGGTTACGACCCGGTGTTCTTCTCCCCGACGCACGGGCTGAGCGCAGCGGAGCTCCCTGCCGCTACCAAGAACCGCGACAGCCACCGCGGGCTGGCGATGCAGGCATTGCGCGCGCGACTGTTCCCGACCGGTTAGCGCCGTGCTCACTCCGCCACCGCTCTCGCTCTACGTCCACCTGCCGTGGTGCGTGCGCAAGTGTCCGTACTGCGATTTCAACTCGCACGCGCAGAAGGGCGAGCTGCCGTTCGACGACTACGTCGATGCGTTGATCCGCGATCTCGAACACGACCTGCCGCTGGTCTGGGGTCGTACCGTGCATTCGGTGTTCTTCGGCGGCGGCACGCCCAGCCTGTTCGCGCCTTCGCACATTGATCGCTTCCTGCAAGCGGCGAGCGCGCGGCTGCGCTTCGCGCCGGGGCTCGAGATCACGCTGGAAACCAATCCGGGCACGGTCGAGCACGGCCCGTTCGCCGGTTACCTCGCCGCAGGCGTCAACCGGCTGTCGTTCGGCGTGCAGAGCTTCGACGACGGCTGCCTGGCGCGGCTCGGGCGCATCCACTCCTCAGGCGATGCCGAGCGCGCGGTGAAGGCGGCGCAGGATGCCGGTTTCGACAACCTCAATCTCGACCTGATGTACGCGCTGCCAGGGCAGACGCTGGCGATGGCCAAAGCGGACATCGAACGGGCGATCGCACTGGCGCCGCAGCACCTCAGCCACTACCAGCTCACGCTGGAGCCGAACACCCTGTTCGCCGCGCGGCCGCCCGATGGCCTGCCCGATGACGACCTCGGCTGGGACATGCAGGAGCGCTGCCAGGCGCTCATGGCCGCGTCCGGCTTCGCCCAGTACGAGGTCAGCGCCTACGCGCGGCCGGGCCGGCAGTGCCAGCACAACCTCAATTACTGGACCTTCGGCGACTACCTCGGCATCGGGGCCGGCGCGCACGGCAAGCTCACGATCGGCAGCGCGCAGCGCATCCTGCGCCGCTGGAAGGTGAAGCACCCGACCATCTACCTGCGCGATGCCGGCAGCCCGGCGGCGATCGGCGGCGACGAGGACATCGACGCCGCACGTCGGCCGTTCGACTTCATGCTCAATGCGCTGCGGCTGAACGACGGCTTCGACCTTGCCCTGTTCGAGGCACGTACCGGCCTGCCGCGCGCAGCCATCGCGCGGGAGCTGGACGAAGCCACCCGACGCGGCTGGCTGGAGGTCTCGCCAGCGGGCGCGGTCTGGCCGACCGAACTGGGTCGGCGCTTCACCAACGACATCATTTCCCTGTTCCTCGCCGACGCCCGCCCCTGAGTCATCGCGGCGGCGCGACAAGCCCGTGCGCATGGGTCAGAATTATGGTTTTCCCACGCCCGGAACCGCCATGCCCGCAGACGTCACCGCCCTCTACGCCGACCACCTCCGCACCCTGCAGCAGCGCGCGGATGTGGCGCTGGAGCGCGCGGGCCTCGAACAGCTGGTCATTCCCTCGGGCACCGTCCATTACCAGGTCTTCGACGACCGCGACTATCCCTATGCGGTCAATCCCAACTTCAAGCACTGGCTGCCACTGACCCAAGCGCCCGGCAGCTGGCTGATCCACGTGCCCGGCCAGCGGCCACGACTGGTCTACCTGCAGCCCCGCGATTACTGGCACGTGGTGCCGGCCGATCCCGCCGGGCCCTGGGTGGAGCACTTCGACATCACCGTGGTGCGCACCGCCGACGAAGCCCTCAAGCATCTGCCCGGCATCTCCACCCGTGTCGCGGTGCTGGGCGAGCCGCAGAGTGCGCTTGGCCATGTCTCCCCCAACAACCCGGAGCCGGCGCTGGCCTATCTCGATTACCAGCGCGCGTTCAAGACGCCCTACGAGGTCGCGATGATGCGCGAGGCCACCCGTCGCGGCGTGCGTGCGCACCGCGCGGCCGAGCGCGCATTCCGCGCCGGGCTGAGCGAGTTCGGCATCCACATGGCCTATTGCCAGGCGGCCGGCCAGGACGCCAGTGAGCTGCCCTACGCCAACATCGTTGCGCTCAACGAGCATGGCGCGGTCCTGCATTACACCGATCGCGACCGCATCCCGCCGCGGCCGGCGCGCAGCCTGCTGATCGATGCCGGCGCCAGCCATGCCGGCTATGCCTGCGACATCACCCGCACCTATTCTGCTGCCGATGACGAGTTCAAGGCGATGATCGATGCGGTGGATTCCGCCCAGCGCGAGATGTGTGACCAGGTCCGCGCCGGCACCGACTACCGTCGCATCCACTTGGATGCGCATCTGGCGCTATCGCGCATCCTGCACCAGTTCGGGCTGATCACGGTTTCGCCCGAGAGCGCGGTGGAAAAGGGCATCTCGAGCGCGTTCTTCCCGCACGGCATCGGCCACGGCATCGGCCTGCAGGTGCACGATGTGGCCGGATTCTCGCAGGGTGACGCCGGTGGCGTGATCGAAAAGCCCGAAGGCCACCCGTATCTGCGCCTGACCCGCACGCTCGCGCCGGGGATGGCGGTGACGATCGAACCCGGCATCTATTTCATCGACATGCTGCTGGAGAAGCTGCGCGAGGAAGGCCACCGCGGCAGCATCGACTGGGAACGCGTCGAGGCGTTCAGGCCCTACGGCGGCATTCGCATCGAGGACGACGTCGTCTGCACCGATGACGCGCCGGTCAACCTTACCCGTGAAGTCTGGAAGGAGCTCGCATGATCCGCATCCTGACCATCCTCGGCCTGGCGCTGCTGCTGGCCGCGTGCCAGCCACCCGCCGCACCCACGGCCGCGGCAGGCGGCAACTGCCTGCAGTACGCGCCCGGCATGGTGACACTGAGCGGCGCGGCATCCACGCGCATGATCGAGGCCGAGGGCAAGAGCAGCCGGAATGCATTGTTACTGACGCTCGACCAGCCGATCTGCATCGCCACCAACGCCGCGCGCGCCGCGGAGTATCCCGCCGTGGAGAGCATCACCACCCTCGAGCTGGTGCCGCAGAGCGACCATGCCGATGCCTATTCGCTGGCCGGCCAACGGGTCACCGCGCACGGTGGCCTGGTGCCGATGTCCGGCGACGGCGTGGCCGCGCCGGTGGGGCTGGTGCTGACCACGCTCAAGTCCAGCCAGTAGTCAGTGGCCAACTGGAGCACCCAGTTGGCGTGGGTGATGGCCGGCGGTGCGTTGGGCGCGGCCGGACGCTTCTGGCTGGGCGGCGCGATGCTCCGGCATTTCGGTGACCGGCTGCCTTGGGGCACGCTGGCCGCCAACCTGATCGGCGCTTTCGCGGTCGGCTTCCTCACCGAATGGCTGCAGGAACGGGGCCCGTTCGCGTTGTATTTACGTGCCTTCCTGATGGTTGGCGTGCTTGGCGCCTTCACCACCTATTCGGCGCTGATGCTGGAGATGCTGCTGTTCGCCCGCACCGGCCGGCCCGGCACCGCCTTCGCCTATCTCGCGCTCACCCTGGTCGCCGGGCTGGGGCTGGTTTACGCCGGCGCCCGCATAGGCGCGTGGCTGCGCTGATGTGCGGCCGGCTCAACCGGCCATGAAGGCCTCGATCTCGTCGACGTCACGGACCAGGGCATCGGTCAGCACGTGCTGCCCGGTTTTGGTGATCGCCACATCGTCCTCGGTGCGGATGCCGATGCCGCGCCATTTCGCGTCCACGCTTCTGTCGTCCTCCGCGACATAGAGCCCCGGCTCGATCGTGAACACCATGCCCGGCTCGAGGAGCCGCGGTTCGTCGTCGACGCGGTAGTCACCCACGTCATGCACGTCCAGACCCAGCCAATGGCCGGTCTTGTGGCGATAGAAGCGCTGGTAGTGCCCTTCCTCGACGTTCTTCTTCAGCTTGCCCTTGAGCAGGCCCAGCGAGAGCAGCCCGTCGGTCAGCGTCTCGACGGCTGCATCGTGGATCGCCGACCACGGGTTGCCCGGCAGTGCCTGCGCCAGCGCCGCGGCCTGCGCACGGCCGACGAGTTCATGCAGCGCACGTTGCGGCGCGCTGAAGCGGCCATCGACGGGGAAGGTGCGGGTGATGTCGGCGGCATAGCCGCGGTACTCGGCGCCGGCGTCGATCAGGACCAGCTCGCCCGCCCGCGCCTTGGCGGAATTCGCGCGGTAATGCAGCACGCCTGCATTCGCACCCGCGCCCACGATGCTCTCGTATGCGGGCAGCGCCTCGTGCATGCGGAACACCCGCTCGATCTCTGCCTGCAGTTCGTATTCGTGGATGCCCGGGCGCACGGCGCGCATCGCGGC
>JAEXBT010000200.1 GCA_023393895.1 Pseudomonadota bacterium | reverse complement strand
CGACGACGCCGATGCCAACTACATCTATTACGGCGTGCGCGAGTTCGCGATGACCGCGATCAACAACGGCATCGCGTTGCATGGCGGATTCATCCCCTATGACGCCACGTTCCTGGTGTTCAGCGATTACGCGCGCAACGCGGTGCGTATGAGCGCGTTGATGGGCGCGCACGCGATCCACGTCTATACCCACGATTCGATCGGTCTGGGCGAGGATGGCCCGACCCATCAGCCGATCGAGCACCTGGCCTCGTTGCGCTACATCCCCGGCAATGACGTCTGGCGCCCGTGCGACGCGGTGGAATCGGCGGTGGCTTGGCGCGCGGCGATCGAGCATCGTGACGGCCCGAGCTGCCTGGTGTTCTCGCGGCAGAACCTTGCCCACCAGCCACGCAGCGGGGCGCAGGTCGCCGACATCGCGCGCGGCGGCTACGTGCTGAAGGACAGCGCAGGCACGCCGGAACTCATCCTGATCGCCACCGGTTCGGAAGTGGGGCTGGCGATGCAGGCCGCCGAACAGCTCGGTGAGAACGTGCGCGTCGTCTCGATGCCGTCGACCGATGTCTTCGACCGACAGGACGCCGGCTACCGTGAATCGGTGCTGCCGAAGGCGGTGCGCAGGCGCATCGCGATCGAGGCCGGCACTGCCGACTTCTGGCGCAAGTACGTAGGCTTGGATGGTGAGGTGATTGGCATGCAGGGATACGGTTCCTCGGCGCCGGCTGATGTGCTGTTCAGGCACTTCGGATTCACTGTCGAGCGCGTGGTCGAAGCCGCGCGCGGGTTGGGCTGAGCCGTGCGCGCGTTCATGGCGGGAGTGGTGATAGCGATGATGATGCTGGCCGGTTGCGCAACGGTGCCGCCTGCACCGACGTGGCAGTCCGAGGTCGATGCGCTGATCACGGCGCATGAGAAGCCGGGCATGCCCGGCCTTGCGGTCGGTGTGGTGCGTGGCGGCAGGCTGGTCTACGCGCGCGGCGCCGGACTGGCCAACGTGGAGGCCGCGCAGCCGATCGATGCACGCAGCAATTTCCGGCTGGCGTCGGTGACCAAGCAGCTGACCGCGGCGGCCATCCTCAAGCTTTACGAGGAGGGCAAGCTCACGCCGGACACCCGGCTGGGCGAGGTGCTGCCGGGCTTCCCGGCGTATGCCGATGACATCACCATCCACCAGCTGGTCGTGCACCGCTCGGGCCTGGCTGATTACGAGGCGCTGATGCCCGAGGATCAGGCGCGACAGCTCGTTGAGGCCGACGTGCTCGCCCTGCTGCAGCGCGAGGCGAAGCCGATGTATCCGGCCGGCGAGCGTTTCCACTACAGCAACAGCGCCTACGTGCTGCTCGGCATCATCATCGAGAAGCGGTCGGGCATGTCGTTCGCGGAGTACCTGGACAGCCGCCTGTTCGCGCCGCTCGGGATGCGTGCCACCCGCAGCTACGGCGGCGAAACCGCGCCGATCCCGCATCGCGCCTTCGGTTACACGGTGACCGGGGGCGTGGCCAGGCGCACCGACCAGAGCACCACCAGTGCGTTGCTTGGCGATGGCGGCGTCTATTCCTCGCTGCACGATATGGCGCGCTGGATCGCGGCGCTCGACGACGATCGCGTGCTTCCGGATGCCAGCCGACGGACCATGTTCGATGCGCCAGCAGGCACCGACGTGCCGGATGTCGGCTATGGGTACGGCTTTTTCATCGATCGCCTCAACGGACAGCGGCGCACCTGGCATACCGGCAGCAGCATCGGCTTCCGCCACAAGCTGCTGCGTTTCCCCGAGCGCGATCTCACCGTGCTGGTGCTGGGCAACATCAACCAAGGCCGCACGCCGGATCTGGCCGACCGGATTGCCGGGATCATCGATCCGGCGCTGCAGGTGGACCCGGCGACGGTGCCGAAGCGCCCGGTGACGCGCTGACCGCTAGAGCGCGTCGAGCGGAATCCTGAGGTAACGCACGCCGTTGCCTTCCGGATCAGGCAAGGCGCCGGCGCGGATGTTCACCTGCACCGAAGGCAGGATCAGCCGCGGCATCGCCAATGTCGCATCCCGCGCCTCGCGCCGGGCGACGAATTCGTGTTCGGGCGTATCGGCGCGGACGTGGATGTTGCCCGCCTTCTGCGCACCGATGGTGGTCTCGCAGCGCAGCTCACGCCCGCCCGGCGCGTAGTCGTGGCAGACGAAGACGCGGGTATCGTCGGGCAGTGCGTAGAGGCGCTGGATCGAGCGATACAGCGTGGCCGCATCGCCGCCGGGAAAATCGCAGCGGGCGGTGCCGCCATCCGGCATGAACAGCGAGTCGCCGGTGAACAGCGCATCGCCGATCAGGAAAGCGTTGCTGTCGCTGGTATGGCCCGGCACCGGAATCACCGTGCCCTGCAGCCCGCCGATGGAGAAGGTTTCGCCATCCTTGAACAGGTGGTCGAACTGCGAGCCATCCACCGGGAAGTGTTCGCCGAGGTTGAAGATGTCGCGGAAGCGGCGCTGCACCTGGGTGATTCCGCGGCCGATCGCGATCCGCGCGCCGGGAAAGCGATCTCGCTGCAGCCAGTGCGCGGCGGACAGATGGTCCGCATGGGCGTGGGTTTCCAGCAGCCATTCGACGGTAAGCGAGTGCGCGTCGATGAAGTCCAGCAGCGACTGCGCCGAGGAGGTCGAAGTGCGTCCGGAGGCGGCGTCGTAGTCGAGCACGGGATCGATGATCGCCGCGGCGTGGCTGCCGGGATCACGCACCACGTAACTCCAAGTGCTGCTGTCGGCATGAAAGAACGGCTGGACCTGAGGCGCGGTCATCATGGGCTCCGGTGGTTCAGCATAGCGGCGTGCGGCCACAGTAGATCCCGTGCAGGGTTTCGAGGATGCGCTGTGCCGGGCCGTCCGCCAGGGCGTAATAGATGGTCTGCGCCTCGCGGCGGGTGGTGACCATGCCGTCTGCGCGGAGGATGGCGAGGTGCTGCGACAGCGCCGACTGGCTGAGATCAACGCCCGCGTTGAGTTCACCCACCGAGCGCTCGCCCTCCACCAGCTGGCAGAGCAGGAGCAGCCGCTTTTCATTGGCGAGTGCCTTCAGCACGCGCGCCGCCTCGCTGGCGTGGCTGCGCATCGCCTCGCCGTCGAAGGCGGGGACCGCGCTCATCGGGTGGTGACCGGCAACCCGGCCTCCCGCCAGGCCTCGATGCCCCCGGCGATCGAGCGCACGTCGGTGAAGCCCAGCTTCTGCAGATTGTCGGCGGCCAGCGCGGCGCGGCCGCCGGTTCGGCAATAGAAGACCACCGGCCGCTCGCGATGCGCCAGCGCCGGGTCGGTGGCGTTGGCCACGGCTGGGTGCGCATCGACCTGGAACTCGAGGACGCCGCGTGGAATGTTGATGGCGCCGGACACATGGCCGGTCTCGAATTCGGGGGGTTCGCGCACGTCGATCAGCACGGCCTCATCGCGCGCCTCGTGGAACTTGGCCGGAGCGATTTCGCGGACGCGCTGGCGGGCGTCGGCAACCAGATCGGCGGCGGTCACGGACATGGGTCGAGTCTCCTAGGAAAACAGGCGCAGAATATCACTTGACACTAATATAAGTCAATGCTAATTTAGAACTCAATCAATTTCATCAGGCTCGGAGCACGGCGATGGCAAGGATCGTGGTGATGGGGGCGGGACTGGGTGGCATGAGCGCGGCCTACGAGGCGCGCGACCTGCTGGGCAAGGCGCACGAAGTGGTGCTGATCGGCAAGGGCCCGATGTTCGGGTTCACGCCGTCCAACCCGTGGCTGGCGGTCGGCTGGCGCGAACAAACCGAGATCACGCTGCCGGTGGGCGAGCACGTCGGCAGGCACGGCATCCGCTTCATCCCCGATGGCGTCGAGACCATCGATGCCGAAGGCAATGCGGTCGTGACCGGCAGCGGCGAGCGCATCGATTACGACTACCTGCTGATCGCCACCGGTCCCAAGTTGGCGTTCGAGGAAGTGCCGGGTACCGGCCCCGAAGGCGGCTATACCCAATCGGTATGCACCACGCCGCATGCCGCGCACGCGTGGACGCAGTATCAGGAATTCCTGAAGAACCCCGGTCCGTTGGTGATCGGCGCGGTGCAGGGCGCGAGCTGCTTCGGCCCGGCCTACGAATTCGCGATGATCGTCGATGCCGACCTGCGCCGGCGCAAGCTGCGCGACAAGGTGCCAATGACCTTCGTCACCAGCGAACCCTACATCGGCCACATGGGCCTGGGTGGCGTCGGTGATTCCAAGAGCCTGATGGAGTCCGAGCTGCGCCAGCGCCACATCAAGTGGTTCGACAACAGCAAGGTCACCGAGGTGCGTGACGGCGAGATGGACGTGTTGCCGCACGATGCCAAGGGCCAGCCGCTCGAGGCGCAGACGGTGCCGTTCAAGTTCGCGATGCTGCTGCCGGCGTTCAAGGGCGTCGATGCGGTCGCCGCAGTCGAGGGCCTGTGCAACCCGCGCGGCTTCGTCATCGTCGACAAGCACCAGCGCAGCCCGAAGTACCCGAAGATCTTCTCGGCCGGTGTCTGTGTGGCAATTCCGCCGGTGGAACCGACCCCGATCCCGACCGGCGCACCGAAGACCGGATTCATGATCGAGTCGATGGTCACCACCATCGTCCGGAACATCGATGCCGAACTGAAGGGCGATACGCCGGACTATGAGGGCACGTGGAACGCGGTCTGCCTGGCCGACATGGGCGATACGGGCGCGGCCTTCGTGGCGCTGCCACAGATCCCGCCACGCAACGTCACCTGGACCCGAATCGGCAAGTGGGTGCACCTGGCCAAGATCGGCTTCGAGAAGTACTTCCTCTACAAGATGCGCACGGGAACTTCGGAACCGATCTACGAGAAGCACATCCTCGGCCTGCTCGGCATCGAGCGCCTGAAGGACGTGAAGCGCTCGTCCTGAGTGGCGTCCAACCATCCCCTGATACCCCGTATTCCAATAGGAGCGTTTCCATGAGTCTCGACCGCGCGATCATGGCCTTTGCCGGCGTGATGATCATCATCAGCATCCTGCTGACCAAGTTCGTCCATCCCGACTGGTTCTGGTTGACCGTGTTCATCGGATTCAACCTCTTCCAGTCCGCGTTCACCGGCTTCTGCCCGGCCGGCAAGGTCATGGCGAAGCTCGGCTTCGGCAAGAACGGCGCCGGTGCCGCCTGCGGCCGCTGAAGGAGTCGATGATGCCGCTGCTCCGCACAGGCGCGCTGGCGCTGGCGCTGCTGACGCTTGCCGCCTGCGGCAATGACGATGCCGCCACCGTGATCCCGCCGGTCAAGGACATCGCCACGTTCAAGGTCGGCGCGGGCACCACGCTATCTGGTCGCGGATGGGATGGCGTGGTCGAGGCGGTGCGTCGCGCGGATGTCTCGGCGCAGACCGCGGGGCGCGTCACCGCGGTGAACGTCGACGTGAATGACCGCGTCGGTGCCGGCACGGTGCTGCTGCGGATCACCGCCGTCGAGCAGCAGGCCGGTGCCAATACCGCACGTGCGCAGTTGCGCGCTGCCGAAGCCGCCGCCGCCGAGGCCGATCGCACCTACCAGCGCTACGCGGCGCTGTCCGGCGGGCAGTACGTGTCGAAGCTGCAGCTCGACCAGGCGCGCGCCGCCCGCGATGCCGCCCGCGCCGCCCGTGATGCCGCGCGGGCGCAGCTGGCGCAGGCGAGCCAGCAGGCCGATTACACCGTGGTGCGCGCGCCGTTCGCCGGCGTGGTCGCGCGTCGCGACGTCGAACCCGGCGAGACCGTCGCGCCCGGCCAGCCGCTGATGAGCGTGTACGCGCCGGGCGAGCTGCGCATCGAGGTTGCGGTGCCACAGGGACAGGCCGAGACGATCCGCCGCGATCCGCGCGCGCGCGTCGTGCTGCCCGATGGCCGCGAGGTCATCCCCGCGGACGTCACCGTGTTTCCCGCCGCGGATGTCGCCAGCCACAGCGTCAACGTGCGCGTGCGCTTGCCCGACCTGAATCCTTTGCCGGCACCGGGCAGCACCGCCAAGGTGGTGTTCGATGCGGCATCGGCGCCCGCCGGCGAATCGCGCGGCGTGGTGCGGATTCCGGTGTCCGCGATCATCCAGCGTGGCGAGCTCTCCGGTGCCTACGTGCTGCACGAGGGTCGCTTGCTGCTGCGCCAACTGCGGCTGGGCGCGCGCCATGGCGAGGAGGTCGAAGTGATTTCCGGCCTCGCCGTCGGGGATGCTGTGGCCCGCGATCCGGTTGCCGCCACCCGCGCGATTGCCGCGCAGCGCGATGCGATGGGCGAGGCGCATGACTGACGCCACGCGACCGAGGAAGTTCGGCATCTCCGGGCGGCTGGCCGCCGCCTTCCAGGCCAATCCGCTCACCCCGATCCTCGCGATCATGGGACTGCTGCTCGGCCTGCTGGCAGTGATGATCACCCCGCGCGAGGAAGAGCCGCAGATCGATGTGACGATGGCCAACGTCATCGTGCCGTTCAACGGCGCCAGTGCGCGCGATGTCGAGCAGCTGGTGGCTTCGCCGCTGGAACAGAAGCTTTCCGAGATCGAGGGCGTCAAGCACGTCTATTCGATCAGCCGCCCGGGCATGGCGGTGTTGACCGTCGAGTACCAGGTCGGTGTCGAGCGCCAGCCGGCGCTGGTGCGCCTCTACAACCAGGTGTTCTCCAACCAGGACTGGCTGCCGCCCAACGCCGGCGTCGGCCAGCCGATCGTCAAGCCCAAGGGCATCGACGACGTGCCGGTGATGGCGCTGACCCTGTGGAGTGACGAACCGGCCACCGATGCCACCGCACTGGCCGAGGTCGCGCACACGCTGGAAGCCGACCTCAAGCGCATTCCGGGCACCCGCGACATCTACACCATCGGCGCGCCCGAACGCGTGGTGCAGGTCACCCTCGATCCCGCGCGCCTGGCCGCGTATGCGCTCGCGCAGGCTGACCTGGTGCAGGCCCTGCAGGCGGCCAATGCGGTGCGCCAGGTGGGTGATCGCGTCGATGCCGCGGCCGGTGCGGTGCCGGTCACCGCCGGCCAATTCCTCGCCAGCGGCGAGGACGTCGCGCAGCTGGTGATTGGCGCGCGCGACGGCAAGCCGTTGCTGCTGTCGGATGTCGCCCGTGTCGAGGCGCGCGGCGATCTCGCCAGCCGGTATGCCTGGCACGGCGCACCGCCGAACCGCGCGGGCCCGAAGGCCGGCATCGCTCCGGCGGTGACGATCGCCATCGCCAAGAAACCCGGCAGCAACGCGGCCGACATCACCTCCGCGGTGGCGCGTCGCATCGAGGCGGTGAAGGGCGAACTGATCCCCGACGGCGTGCAGGTCAGCGTGACCCGCGACTACGGTCTGACCGCGACCGACAAGGCGCGGAAGCTGATCCAGAAGCTGCTGTTCGCGACCGCCTCGGTGGTGCTGCTGGTGCTGTTCGCACTCGGCTGGCGCGAGGCGATCGTGGTCGGCGCCGCGGTCATCCTGACGCTGGCGCTGACGCTCTTCGCATCGAAGGTGATGGGTTTCACCCTCAACCGCGTCTCGCTGTTCGCGCTGATATTCTCGATCGGCATCCTCGTCGATGACGCGATCGTGGTGGTCGAAAACATCCACCGGCACATGGCGATGGGGGGGAAGACGTTGCGCGAGGCGATCCCGCCGGCAGTGGACGAAGTCGGCGGCCCGACCATCCTCGCCACCTTCACCGTGATCGCCGCGCTGATGCCGATGGCCTTCGTGTCCGGGCTGATGGGTCCGTACATGCGCCCGATCCCGATCAATGCCTCGGTCGGCATGCTGCTTTCGCTGGCCATCGCACTGATCGTGACCCCGTGGCTGTCGCTGAAGCTGCTGGGCCGCCACGTCCATGCAGGGGACGGCGCGGATCATGCCCACGAGCCACAATCGCAAGGCCGTTTGCACCGGCTGTTCTCGCGGGTGATGTCCCCTTTCCTGGTCGGTGAGCGCGCGGGCCGCAAACGCGGCCTGCTGTTCGCATCGATGGCGCTGCTGGTGCTGCTGGCCGCCTCACTGGCGGTGGTGAAGCTGGTGGTGCTGAAGATGCTGCCGTTCGACAACAAGTCCGAGGTGCAGGTCGTCGTCGACATGCCGGAGGGCAGCCCGCTGGAGCGCACCCATGCGCTGCTAACGGAGCTAGCCGCGCAACTAGACACCGTGCCCGAGGTGCTGGATTACCAGGGCTATGCCGGCACCGCCGCACCGATCAACTTCAACGGTCTGGTGCGCCAGTACTTCCTGCGCAGCGGCGCGAACGTCGGTGACCTGCAGGTGAATCTCGTGGACAAACACGAACGCGACCGACAGAGCCACGACATCGCGCGCGCCATCCGCCCCGCGCTGGCCAGGATCGGCGAGCGTTACGGCGCTTCGGTGAAGGTGGTCGAAGTGCCGCCGGGCCCACCGGTGCTCTCGCCGCTGGTCGCCGAGGTCTACGGGCCCGACTACGCTGGCCAGCGCCGTATCGCGCGGGCGATCGCACGCGACCACTTCGCCAGGACCGAGGGAATCGTCGACATCGACACCAGCGTCGAGACCGAAGCGCCGCGCGAAACCATCGCGATCGATCGCGTGCGCGCCGCGCGCCTGGGCGTGCCGCAGTCGGCCATCGCCGATGCGATCGCACTGGGCGTTGCCGGGATGGATGCCACCTTCGTGCACGACGGTGCATCGCGCTATCCGCGCCCGGTGCGCCTGCGCCTGCCGGCCGATGCACAGGCCTCGATTGACGGCCTATTGTCGATGCAGATGCGAGGCGGGCAGGGGCAACTGGTGCCGCTGTCCGAACTGGTGACCGTGCAACGCAGCGGCTGGGATGGCGCGATCCATCACAAGGACGGCCTGCCGGTGGCCTACGTGATGGGTGACGAGGCGGGCACGCTCGACAGCCCCCTGTACGGCATGTTCGACATCGTCGGCCAGTTGAGAGGTGCGCCGGTGGCCGGCAAGAGCCTCGCGCAGACCTTCATCACGCAGCCCGCCGACACCAGCCGTTATGCGGTGAAGTGGGATGGCGAATGGCAGATCACCTACGAGACCTTCCGCGACATGGGCATCGCCTACGCCGCCGGCATGGTGCTGATCTACCTGCTGGTGGTGGCGCAGTTCCGCAGCTACCTGGTGCCGCTGGTGATCATGGCGCCGATCCCGCTGACGGTGATCGGGGTGATGCCGGGCCATGCGCTGCTCGGCGCGCAGTTCACCGCGACCAGCATGATCGGGATGATCGCGCTGGCCGGCATCATCGTGCGCAACTCCATCCTGCTGGTCGATTTCATCAACCAGGAGACCGCGCGCGGGGTGCCATTGGTCGATGCGGTCATCGATGCCTGCGCGGTGCGCGCGAAACCCATCGCGCTGACGGGTGTCGCCGCGATGCTCGGTGCCTTCTTCATCCTCGACGACCCGATCTTCAACGGCCTCGCCATCTCGCTGATCTTCGGCATCCTGGTCAGTACCGTGCTGACCCTGGTCGTCATCCCCGTCCTCTACTACGTGCTGCTGAAACGCCAGTACGGCAAGGAGATTTCCGCATGATCCGATCGACGCTGGCGGGTGTCGCCATCCTGCTGCTCGCCGCCTGTTCCCCGCGCAACGAAGCCACGCCCGAGCCACCGGTTGCCGCGGCCGCTGCGTCGGTGGTCACGCATGGTGAGGCCGCGACCCGCGCACAGGCCGCCGCCGAGGACCTGTCGGAAACACTGCAGACGGCGCTGAAAGCGCGCATGTCCGAAGGTGGCCCGGAGGCCGCGATAGATTTTTGTCACGCCGAGGCGCCCGCCATCGCCGCAGCGGTTGGCGAGGCCCATGGCTTGCGCGTCGGCCGCGTGCCGGTACCCGGGCGCGTGCGCAACCCGGTGAACCGGGCGCAGGGCTGGCAGGCCGAGGCGGTCCGCGAACTGCAGGCGCGTGCCGGTACGGGTCTGCCCGTCGCAGAGCTGGCATTCCGCCAGTCAGACGGCCTTCCGGCCGGGGTCGCGTTGCGCACGATGAAGGCGATCGAAATCGTGCCGGCGTGCCTGGCCTGCCATGGCGAGAACATCGCGGAGCCTGTGCGTTCCGCGCTGGTCCGGCACTATCCGGACGACGCGGCCACCGGTTTCAAACCCGGCGACCTGCGCGGCGGCTTGTGGGTGGAGGTGCCGGCGCCATGATGCAGCCGACGCGTCTGCCCGCGCGCTGGTTCCCGTGGGCCTTCGCGCTGCTGATGGGGCTGGCGATGACTGGCGTCGTCACGCTTGCCATCACCCTGGTCTTCGATGATGGCAGTGCGGGCTTGGCGATGCGCTGGCTCACGCGCTGGGCGCTGGCCTGGGGCGTGGCCACGCCTGCGATCGCATTGCTTTCGCCACCACTGCGGCGCTGGTTGGCCCGTCATCTCGAAACGCCCAGAGCCTGAGCCCATGAACCCACCGATCCAGACCGCCTGCCCGCATTGCCATGCGATCAACCGCGTGCCCGCCGAACGCCTTGCCGACGCGCCGAATTGCGGGCGTTGCGGCGAGCCGCTCTTCACCGGCACGCCGCTGGTTCTCGGGATCGATCATTTCGCCGCGCACGCCGATCGCAGCGAACTGCCGCTGCTGGTCGATTTCTGGGCGCCGTGGTGTGGTCCGTGCCGGATGATGGCGCCGCAGTTCGAGGCCGCCGCGCGTGAACTCGAACCCGTGGTGCGCCTTGCGAAGGTCGATACCCAGTCCGAACCCACGCTTGCACAGCGCCATGCCATCCGCAGTATCCCCACCCTGATCCTGTTCCGGCACGGGCGCGAGATCGCGAGACAGGCGGGCGCGATGGCTGCCACCGACATCGTGCGCTGGACGCGCCAGCATCTTTGACCCCAGGAGTTCCAGATGAGCCTGCAATCCTTCCCCGGCCTGATCGAAGGCTTGAACGCCGACATCGCCAAGTTGCGCGCCGGCGCCCCCGAACCGATGCGCGCCTTCAGTGCACTGGCTCGCGAGTCGCTCAAGCCCGGGGCGCTCGACGTCAAGACGAAGGAGCTGGTCGCCACCGGAATCGCCATCGCCACCCGCTGCGACGGCTGCGTCGGCTTCCACGTCAAGGCCGCGATCAAGGCTGGCGCTACCCGCGAGGAGATCCTCGAGACCCTGTCGATGGCCATCTACATGGGCGCCGGCCCGTCGATGATCTACGCCGCCGGGGCGTTGCGCGCGTTCGATGAGCTCGCGCCGGCGAACGCATCGGCCTGACCGGAGGCGAAGGACATGATCACGAAGACAGCACACTCGCGCCCCGTTGTCGCTGCGCTGATCGTCGGCGGTCTGCTTGCCGGCTGTGCGCGACCCGCGCCGGAGGCGGCAGCCGAGTCGGCCCGCACGCATGCTGTGGCAACCGCCTCCGCGCCGCTCAGCATCGCGCTGCACGCACCACGCGAGGGTCTGTACAGCGCTGGACAGCCGGCTGAGAGCGACTGGGCCGGGATCGCCGCGCGCGGCGTCACCACCATCATCAACCTGCGGCCGGCTTCGGAAATGCAGGGGCGTGACGAGGCCTCGGAAGTACGTGCTGCTGGGATGCGCTACGTCGAGATCCCGGTCGCCGATGGTGCATCCATCACCCGCGCCAACGCGCGCAAGCTTCACGAGGCGATCGGAAGCGCGAACGGCACGCCGGTGCTGGTCCATTGCGCATCCGCCAACCGCTCGGGTGGCTTGTTGGCGCTTGCCATGGCCAGCGAACAGGCGATGCCGGCCGAGCGGGCGCTGGCATTCGGCCGCGCCGCGGGCATGAAAGGCACCGAAGCCGCGGTGCAGGCCGTACTGGCGACGCCGTGCACGGCGTCTGAAACCCGGGCCTGCTGATCAGCGGCTGGTGAGCGCTGCGTTGAGCAACTGCGCCAGCCGCGCACCCGCGCGGCGCAACTGCGCCTCGGCGGTGGGCGTCCATTCGGGGAAGTAGCCGGGATCTAGCACAGGCCTGGAGGGGTAGAAGCCCGGCTGCAGCACGATCGCGCAGGAGGCTTCGGCCCAGAGGTTCGCCGACGGGGGCAGCGGTTTGCGCGGCAGGTCCACGGCCATGGGCATCGAAAGCAAGGCGTCCAGGTAGCGTTCGTCACTCATGCGCTGCTGATAGAACAGCCGGCTGTCCCAGAGTGCGTGAAGGTTGGTGCCGAAGCCGGCGTCGTTGACCTGGGTGTCGTTGCCGCCGCGGTCGCGGGCGTAACCGGCGTGCAATGGCTGGTGCACATCGCCGACGAAATGGACGACGAACTTCAGCGCGTCCCGGCGCGCGGCCATGCTCTGCCTGCGGTCGGCGAGGATCGCGGCCTGCGTGTGGATCGCCTCGACCACGCAGTCGTCGCCGCGGCAATCACGTCGCGCCACGTAGCGGCAGCCACGCTCGCCGATGTTGACGAAGTGCCAGCGCGCGGTGCGGCGGTAGAACGCGGCGTCGGTATCGCGCAGATTGTCCGCCCAGTTGGCAACACCGGCCAGCGTCGGATCGGCCTCGCCAGCCAGCAGGCGGGCCACTTCGCGGCGTGCATCCGCCGACAGTTCTTCCTCGGCGAGCCGGCCGACCAATCGGTGCCCCTGCGGGCCCCAGCCGACTGCGGGAAACACGGTGCAGAACAGGACAAGGGCGAGGCAGCCGCGCGCCGTCATCGTTGCAAATGAAAAGGCCATGCCGGCAAGGATACCGGCATGGCCCGAAGATCAGGACGCGGGGGTCCGATCAGAACTTCATCACGTAGGCAGCGCCGTACACGATCGGGTCGATGTTGACCGTGCCGCCACCAACCGCACCCTCGTTGAGGCGCACGTCGGCGTCGATGTCGATCTTGCGCGCATCGATGCGGATCGCGCCGTTGCCGACCTTGAAGTCGATGCCGGCATGAAGTGCGGCGCCCCAGGAATTGTCGATCTTCATCTCCACGCCGTTGAGCACGCCCTGGGTCTTCTCATCGTAGAACCAGGTGTAGTTGACGCCGGCGCCGACGAACGGCTTGACGGTCGCGTCGGGTGCGCCGAAGTGGTACTGCACGCTCAGGGTCGGCGGCAGGTGCTTGACGGAACCCACCTTGCCGACACCCTTGACGTTGACATCGTGCTGGAACGGCAGGGCGGCGATCAGTTCAATGCCGATGTTGTCGGCGATGAAGTATTCACCGGTGATGGTCGGGCGCACGCTGTCGCCGGTCTCGATGTCGACATTGCCGAGAACGGTGGGCAGGGTGCCGTTGTTGGACTTCGGCGCGACGTTGTGCACGCCGATGCCGACGGTGAAGTCACCCTTGGACTGGGCGAAAGCGGTCGGGGCGGCGATGAGGGCGATGGCGGCGGCCAGCGGGGCAAGCTTGCGAATCATGGAAATTCTCCTGATGAATGAAACCGGTGCGGATGGAATTGTCGGTCCGCGCTCAAACGGCCATTTGAGAATGATCAATAATCGTTAAATAAAGCTGAATAGGGGTCGATCAATTGAAAATTTTGTTAAAATTCACGGACTTCCGCTGCTGCGCAGCCTCTCCAGGAGTTCAGTGAATGGCCATCAAGGTCGGCATCAACGGGTTCGGTCGCATCGGCCGCAACGTATTCCGCTCGGCGGTCCAGAATTTCGGTGACGAGATCGAGATCGTCGGCATCAACGACCTGCTGGAGCCCGACTACCTGGCCTACATGCTGAAGTACGACTCCGTGCACGGCCGCTTCGACGGCGAGGTGTCCGTGGACGGCAATGACCTGGTCGTCAACGGCAGGAAGATCCGCCTGACCCAGGAGCGCGACCCGGCCAACCTGAAGTGGGACGAAGTCGGTGCCGAAGTGGTGATCGAGTCCACCGGCCTGTTCCTGACGAAGGAAACGGCGCAGAAGCACATAGACGCCGGCGCGAAGAAGGTGATCATGTCGGCGCCCGCCAAGGACGACACCCCGATGTTCGTGCACAAGGTCAACTGCGGCACCTACGCTGGCCAGGCGATCATCTCGAACGCGTCCTGCACCACCAACTGCCTGGCGCCGATCGCCAAGGTGCTGCACGACAAGTGGGGCATCAAGCGCGGCCTGATGACCACCGTGCATGCGGCAACCGCCACCCAGAAGACCGTGGATGGCCCGTCCAACAAGGACTGGCGCGGTGGCCGCGGCATCCTGGAGAACATCATCCCGTCCTCCACCGGCGCGGCCAAGGCCGTGGGCGTGGTGTTGCCGGAGCTCAAGGGCAAGCTGACCGGCATGAGCTTCCGCGTGCCGACCAGCGATGTCTCGGTGGTGGACCTGACCGTGGAACTGGAGAAGCCGGCGACCTACGCCGAGATCTGCGCCGAGATGAAGGCGCAGTCCGAAGGCAAGATGGAAGGCGTGCTCGGCTACACCGAGGACAAGGTGGTGGCCACCGACTTCCGCGGCGACGCGCGCACCTCGATCTTCGATGCCGAAGCCGGCATCCAGCTCGACCCGACCTTCGTCAAGCTGGTCAGTTGGTACGACAACGAATGGGGCTACAGCAACAAGTGCCTGGAGATGGTCAAGGTGGTCGCGGCGAAGTAAGCCGGCACGCCTTCGTTTGTCGCGAAGCCCCGCCATGTGCGGGGCTTCGTCGTTCCGGGGGCCGGGTTGCTGATGCCGGTCAAGGCGTGTTCGGGCGCGCTGCACGACAATGACGCCATGGGCACTTCCGACGTCATGCTGGTTCGTGAGGACATCGTCCGCCTGGTCGATGCGTTCTACGCGCGTGTCCAGCGTGATGCCGTCCTCGGCCCGATCTTCAACCCGGTCGTGCACGATTGGGACGAACACAAGGCGATCCTGGTGAAGTTCTGGGCCTCGATCATGCTGGGCACCCGCGAATACCGCGGCAACCCGATGGCCGCGCACCTGCCGCATCCGATCGTCGATGCGCACTTCGGCCACTGGCTGGCGCTGTGGCGCGACACCGCACATCAGGTGCTGGCCGGCGATCAGGCCGAGGCGTTCTACGATCGCGCGCAGCGCATCGCCCAGAGCCTGCGTTACGGGCTGGGCCTGGACCGCACCCGGCCGCTGCCGCTGCACCCCGGTCGCTGATCCGGTTTGAACCGGCTGGCCGGGACGCCGACAATGGGTGTTTCCCCTTCGACGGAGCGCCCGCCCATGTCCATCCCCCGAATGAGCGATCTCGACCTCGCCGGCAAGCGCGTGCTGATCCGCCAGGACCTCAACGTGCCGGTCGAGAACGGCGTGGTCACGTCCGACCAGCGCATCAACGCATCCATTCCCACGCTGCAGGCCGCGTTGCAGGCCGGTGCAGCAGTGATGGTGACCTCGCACCTGGGGCGGCCGAAGGAAGGCGAGTGGAGCGAGGCCGATTCGCTGGCGCCGGTGGCGAAGCGCCTGTCCGAACTCATGGGCCGCGAGGTGCCGCTGGTGCGCGACTGGGTGGACGGCGTGGACGTGCAGCCGGGCCAGCTGGTGCTGCTGGAGAATTGCCGCATGAACGTCGGCGAGAGGGCTGATGACGAAGCGCTTTCTAAGAAGTACGCCGCGCTGGCCGATGTCTTCGTCATGGACGCGTTCGGTACTGCACACCGCGCACAGGCCTCCACCCACGGCGTGATCCGCCACGCCAAGCAGGCCGCCGGTGGCCCGTTGCTGATGGCCGAACTGGATGCGCTGGTAAAGGCGCTGGACAACCCGGCACGCCCGCTGCTTGCGATCGTTGCCGGCAGCAAGGTCAGCACCAAGCTGGAACTGCTTGCCTCGCTGGTCGGCAAGGTGGACCAGCTGATCGTGGGTGGCGGCATCGCCAATACCTTCATCGCGGCGATGGGCCATGGCGTGGGCAAGTCGCTGGTCGAAGCCGATCTCATCGATACGGCGAAGAAGATCATGGCCGATGCCAAGGCGCGTGGCGCCGAGATCCCGCTGCCGGTGGACGTGGTGGCGGCACCGGATTTCAAGGCCGATGCGCCGGCGACCGTGAAGAAGACCAGCGAAGTCGGTGCCGACGACATGATCCTCGACATCGGCCCGGAAACCGCGAAGCATTACGCGGCGCTGATCGCCAAGGCCGGCACCGTGGTGTGGAACGGCCCGGTGGGCGTGTTCGAATTTGACGCTTTCGGTGAAGGCACGAAGGCGATGGCGAAGGCGATCGCCGCTTCGCCCGCGTTCTCCATCGCGGGCGGCGGCGACACCCTTGCGGCGGTGGACAAGTACGGCATCGAGGATGAGGTTTCCTACATCTCCACCGGCGGCGGCGCCTTCCTCGAATTCCTGGAAGGGAAGGCGCTGCCGGCGGTCGCTGCGCTGGCGGCGCACGGCTGATGCGCGCACTTGCACTGCTGGCATGCGTGCCGCTGCTGGCCGCCTGCATGAGCGTGAACGTGGGCAGCCCTGCCCGGATCGATGCCAGCAAAGCGGCTGAGGGCTGGCATCGGGCGCACACGGCCGCGCGGGTGGATGCGACGGTCGCGGCGCTGAAGCAGGCGTTTGCCGCGCGTGGGATCCGTGTCTTTGCCGTCATCGATCATGCCGAAGCCGCACGCGCGGCCGGGCTTTCGATGCTAGCGACGCAGATCGTGGTGTTCGGCAATCCGGCCGCGGGCACCCCCTTGATGCAGGCTCATCCCGAACTTGCGCTGGACCTGCCGCTGCGGGTGCTGGTGCGCGAGGCGGCGCCCGGCAGGACCGAGGTGCTGTGGCACCCGGTGGCGGCGCTGGAGCGTTCGGCGGCCGTGCCAGGCGGCAGCCTTGCCGCACTCGCGGGGGTGGATGGCCTGATCCGCGGCACGGTGGAAGCGATCGACGAGTAGCGGGCATGATGGGGCGCCCGGCCCCAGGCCAACGGACTCCTGCCGATGCCCGAACACCGTCGCCGCACCCGCATCCTCGCCACGCTCGGTCCCGCGACTGACGCGCCGGGCCTGCTCGACGCGCTGATCGATGCCGGCATCGACTGCGTGCGGCTCAACTTCTCGCACGGCGACCCTGCCGAACAGCTGGCCCGCGCGCAGGCGCTGCGTGAGGCGGCCGCCCGCGCCGGACGCGAGATCGGCCTCCTGGCGGACCTGCCGGGACCGAAGATCCGCATCGGACGTTTCGCCGAGGGCAAGGTGCGGCTGAAGGCCGGCGACCGCTTCGATCTGGTCGCGCGCGACAATCCTCCACCCGGCACGGCTTCGGAAGTCGGCGTCAGCTACCTCGGCCTCCCGCGCGACGTGTCGCCGGGCGACGTGCTGCTGCTCGATGACGGGCTGGTCCAGCTGCGGGTGGAGCGGGTGGAGGGGGAGCGCATCACCACCACCGTCATCAACGATGGCGAGCTGTCGGACCGCAAGGGCCTGAACAAGCAGGGCGGCGGCCTTTCGCTGGGGGCGATCACCGAGCGCGACCGCGAACTGATCGGGGTGGCGGCACGCATCGGTGTGGATTTCATCGCGGTGTCGTTCTGCCGCAACGCGCAGGACATGGAGGAGGCGCGCCGGGTGGCGCGTGAGGCGGGCAGCGATGCCGCGCTGGTGTCGAAGATCGAGCGCGCCGAGGCGATCGCGAATCTCGCAGAAATCATCGACGCCAGCGACGTGGTGATGGTGGCGCGTGGCGACCTGGGCGTGGAGATCGGCGATGCCGAGCTGCCGGGCCTGCAGAAGAAGATCATCCGCGAGGCCCTGGCCCGCAACAAGGTGGTGATCACCGCCACCCAGATGCTGCAGTCCATGGTGGATTCGCCGATCCCGACCCGTGCCGAGGTGCTGGACGTGGCTAACGCCGTGATCGACGGCACCGATGCGGTGATGCTGTCGGCCGAGACGGCGGCAGGCCAGTTTCCGGTGCAGGCCGTGCAGGCGATGGCGCGGATCTGCATGGGCGCGGAGAAGCAGTTCGAGCATGACCCCGATTTCGGGCGTGCCCAGCGCGAGCTGGAGCGGGTGGATCACGCGATCGCGATGGCGACGATGTTCCTGACCGAGCACCTGGAAGTCGCCGCGATCATCGCCCTGACCGAATCCGGCGGCACCGCCCGCTACCTGTCCCGGTTCCGCAGTCGCACGCCGATCTACGCGCTTTCGCGGCACGCGGCCTCGCGCGGGCGCATGACCCTGATGCGCGACGTGTTCCCGCTGGCCTTCGACAGCCGCGGGCTGCACCCGGAAGATGCGGCCAAGGCGGCCATCGCGCAGCTGCGCGAGCTGGGCCGGATCCGTGCCGGGATGCGCGTGCTGTTCACCAGCGGCGACACCATGGAGCAGCTCGGTGCCACCAACACCCTGCGCATCCTGGAGGTCCCGAATGACCCTGCAGCCAGCACTGCAAGTCCCTGAAAACCCGGCTTTTTCCCGGGCAGTTGGCTATAATGGCGGTTTAACCCAACCGCCACAGCAGGAAGCCGCATGAGCATCGAACAGCTTGCAGAAACCGCCCGCGCCATGGTCGCCCCGGGCAAGGGCATCATCGCGATCGACGAATCCGCCGGGACCTGCCAGAAGCGCTTCGATGGCGTGGGCATCGAGTGCACCGAGGAGAACCGCCGCGCCTACCGCGAGCTGCTGCTGACCGCGCCCAAGGCCAACGAATACCTCTCGGGCGCGATCCTGTTCGACGAGACCATCCGCCAGTCCACCAAGGACGGCGTGCCGTTCGCCAAGTACATGATGGACAACGGCATGATCCCGGGCATCAAGGTCGACAAGGGCACCCACGCCCTGGCCGGCTGCCCCGGCGAAGTGATCACCGAAGGCCTCGACGGCCTGCGCGAGCGCCTGGCCGAGTACTACAAGCTCGGCGCCCGTTTCGCCAAGTGGCGTGCGGTGATCAACATCGGCGAGGACATCCCCTCCGGCACCTGCATCGAGGCGAACGCCCACGCGCTGGCCCGCTATGCCGCGCTCTGCCAGGAGCAGGGCCTGGTGCCGATGGTGGAGCCGGAAGTGCTGATGGACGGTAATCACGACATCGAGACCTGCTACGAGGTGAGCGAAGTCACCCTGCGCGCGTTGTTCGATGCCCTGTACCAGCACAACGTGGCGCTGGAAGGCACCATCCTGAAGGCCTCGATGGTGCTGCCCGGCAAGGATTGCCCGGAGCAGGCCAGCGTCGAGGAAGTGGCCGAAGCCACCCTGAT
>JAEXBT010000135.1 GCA_023393895.1 Pseudomonadota bacterium | reverse complement strand
CGATAGGGGTCGGTCACGTTCAGGCCGTTGATGTAAGCGACGTTCTCCGCCACCGAAGAGCCCCCGAAGGTCAGGCCGCCGAACGTGGCACCAGAAGACACCACCCCGGGTGCCAGCAACGCGACCGAACCGATGCTCTGGTCCACAGGCAGAATCGCCAGTTCCTCTCGGGTGATGTTGGTCGCGGACTCGGTTGAACGCACGTCGACGCGGTTCACGACGCGGGAACCGACCACCTGCACAGTCGCGAGGTTGACGCCGTCACCGGCGAGATTGACGGTGGTGGTGCCGCCCAGCGACACGTTCACCGATATCGGCGAGCCGGAACCCGTGCTCAGGCTGTAATCACCCGGCGGCAGCTGCGCGATGCGGTAGGAACCATCCGCACCCACTGTGACCGAACGGGTCAAGCCGGTCGAAGGACTGGTGATAGTGACCTGGGCGCCCGGCTCCGCGCGACCCGCGACGGCACCGGTCACGCTCTGCGCCAGTACCGGCCCCGCCGACATCGACAGCAGGCATGCGCCCACCATGGCCGCCAGTGCCGAACGCCTCAGATGCCTGATCTTCATTGCCATTGCGTTTCCCTCCGGTTGCTCGCTTGTTGACCCGCCCGGGCGCGGGTGCGCGTTGGGGCGTGTAAATGATGTGGTTGGCTGCTGCACAGCGGCTTGTCCGTGGATCGTGACCCGCGTTGTCCTCGGCGACTTGTGGCCTTGGCGCATCCCCTGCCCTCCGTACTGCGCATCCTGTGTAGCACGCACATTAGGCAGGGTCAATAAATTATTCCGCACATGCGTGGTATAAAAATAAATACCTATTCCGGAACGCCGCCGCACACGATGAGCGCCCTCGACCGATTCCCGTATCTCCGGCCTGCAGCCCTGTTCCTTGCACTGACGCTGGTGGGCTGCGCCAGCACGCCACGCACCGAACCGGATACCGCAGCGCAGCATGCAACTGCGCCAACGCCGGTCATCCCCTATGTGTCCAGCGCGCAGCAGACCGCGCGCCACTGGATCGATCGCGCGCCGGATGCCAACGCCACGATGCTCGACGCCAGCGCGATCGCAGCGCAGAACGCGCGCCTGCTCGCCGAAGACCCCAGCGTGCACGACCTGCGCGCGGTACCGGCCACGCTCTCTGGTGACGAGGTGCGATCGATGATCGGCAAGCTCTCGAAGCTGCCGACCAGCAAACGCTACGACGTGCAAGGACGCGAAATCCCTGCCGCCACGCTCCAGGGCTGGTTGCGCGATGCTGCCATCGATGCGGTCCCGGGCGCGGTCGGCGTCCGTCACGCGCTGGTGACCCGACGCGCCGACCTGCGCAGCTTCCCGACCGCTACCCGCGTGTTCAACCGTGCAGGTGATACCGACATCGACCGCTTCCAGGAAAGCGCCGTGTTCCCGGGCACACCGGTGCTGGTGTTGCACGAGAGCCGGGACCGCGATTGGCTGTTCGTCCTCTCGCCCCGCTACGCTGCTTGGATGCGCCGCGACCACCTCGCGATCGGCACCGCCAACGACGTCTTCGACTACGCCGAAAGCCAACCGTGGCTGGTGGTCACCGGTGCGCGCGCGGAAACCGTCTACACGCCGGAACAGCCGCAACTCTCGCGCCTGCCGCTGGACATGGGGACGCGGGTGCCGCTGATCACGGACTGGCCGGACAACCGCGCCGTCAATGGCCAGCTGCCCGCTGGCGCCTATGTGATCCAGCTGCCGGTAAGGGATGCGGAAGGGCGGCTTACGCTGTCGCCGGCCCTGCTGCCCCGGTCTTCCGATGTCGCCACCCGTTACCTGGAACTGACTCCGCGCAACGTGTTGACTCAGGGCTTCAAGTTCCTTGGCGAACGCTATGGCTGGGGCCACAGCTACGACGCACGGGACTGCAGCGGCTTCGTCTCTGAGGTGTACGCCGGCTTCGGGGTACAGATGCCTCGCAACACCAGCGATCAGGGCAAGAGCCCCGCCTTCAATACGCTGGAGGTGCCGGAGTCGATGTCGCGCGAGGACCGCATCGCCTTGATGAAGACGCTCGCGCCCGGCGATCTGGTCTACATTCCGGGTCACGTGATGATGGTGGTCGGCCACGACAATGGCCTGACTTACGTCATCCACGACACGCCCGGTGTCCGCTACGCCGATGCCGCCGGGAAAGTCGCGCACTATCCGCTCAACGCCGTGTCGGTGACGCCGCTTGAGCCGATCAAGTCCGGCGAGGACGCGCTCTACATCGACAAGATCTACAGCATCCAGCGCATGCGCCGCTGAACGCGGCAGGGGAACGGGGAACAACATGAAGATCACCGCCATCGAGCTCGGCATGCTCAAGGTGCCGCTCAAGACGCCGTTCAAGACTGCTTTGCGCAGCGTCGACCACGTCGAGGACGTCATCGTCCGGATCCACACCGATGAGGACGCCATCGGCTGGGGCGGCGCGCCGGCCACCGCCGTCATCACCGGCGACACCCATGGCTCGATCATCGATGCCGTGCGTCACTACATCGCCCCACGCCTGATCGGCAACGACATCGCCGAACTCAACCGCAACGTGGCGCTGGTGCAGGGTGCGATGGAACGCAACACCAGTGCGAAGGCGGCGATCGAGATCGCGCTTTACGACCTGTTCGGGCAGCTGCATGGCGCGCCGGCATACCAGCTGCTGGGCGGCGGCGATCCGGTGGTCAGCACCGACATCACCATCAGCGTGGACTACATCGACAAGATGGTGGCGGATTCGATCAGCGCGGTGGATCGCGGCTTCTCCGCGCTGAAGATCAAGGTCGGCAAGGACATCGGCGTGGACATCGAGCGGGTACGCGCGATCCACGCCGCGGTCGAGGGCCGTGCCCTGCTCCGTCTCGATGCCAACCAGGGCTGGACCGCCAAGCAGGCAGTGTTCGCGCTGCAACAGCTCGAGGACAGCGGCGTGCACCTGGAACTGGTCGAGCAGCCGGTCAAGGCGCGCGACCTGGCCGGCCTGAAGTTCGTCACCGAGCGAGTGCACACGCCGGTGATGGCGGACGAGTCGGTGTTCGGGCCGAGCGAGGTGATCGAACTCATCCGCATGCGTGCGGCCGACATCATCAACATCAAGCTGATGAAGACCGGCGGCCTGTCGCGGGCGATCCAGATCGCCGACATCGCCGGCATCCATGGCATAGACTGCATGATGGGCTGCATGCTGGAATCGTCCGTCAGTGTCGCCGCGGCGGCGCACCTTGCCGCGGCCAAGTCCCAGGTGATCACCAAGGTGGATCTCGATGGCCCTTCGCTCTGCCTCAACGACCCGGTGGTGAGTGACACGGTCTTCAACGAGGCGGAGATCGCGCTGGGCGAGCGCCCCGGCTTCGGCGTGCGCGAAGTGCCGGGCCTGCAGGCCATCCCGGGCTGAGCCAAGCCGCTGCTGCGCATCCGCGCCGAGCGTGACCGCATGTCCGCAATGGAGCGGCGGATCGCCGACTACGTCGTCGACAACGCCCACTACCTGCGCGACTACTCCTCGCAGCAGCTGGCCGATGCACTCGGAATCAGCCAGTCGTCGATCGTCAAGTTCGCGCAGAAGCTCGGTTTCAAGGGCTATCCGGATCTCAAGTTCTCGATCGGCGAGGCACTCGCGCGCGACGGCGGCAACGGCAACGGCAACGGGCGCCACGAGGAGGACGCGCCGCAACAGCCGATGCACCCGCACGTGCAGGTGGCCGACGATCTGTGGCGACGCAAGTCGCAGGCGGAAGCCGAAACCCGGCTGCTGAACCCGCCGGAGAACATCGATGCGATCGCCCGCGCGATCCATCGTGCCAACGCGGTGTTCGTGATAGGCCTGGGCGAGGACGGCATCCCCGCCCGTGCGTTCGCGATGAAACTTTCCCTGCTTGGCATCCTCGCCGTGCACCACTTCGACCCGGCGCTGATGGCAGCGGGTCTTTCGGGCGCCGGCGAGCGCGATGTCCTGCTGGTGTTCTCCGAGCAGGGACAGCAGCCGATGCTGACGCGCATGCTGCAGGACTTCCAGCCGCGCATCGGCCACGTCATCAGCGTCACCCGCCACTCGGCCAATCCGTTGCGCGCCCAGGCCGACCTCGCCCTGCTGGTGTCCGCACACGACGACCGACCGCATATCGCCGCCCTGCTCTACCAGGCCGCGCTGCAGCAACTGCTCGACCTCATCTTCGTGCTGCTGTGCGATGCGCGCAAACAACGCCTCCAGGCGGTGAACACCAATCTCGAACGGATGCAGGAGATCCTTTCGCCATGATTCAGACCCGCACCAGCCGCGCACTGGCCCTCGCGGCACTGCTTGCGCTGACGGCCTGCGCAACGGCTCCGGCCAGCAACGCTTCCGCGCCATCCCCGGCGTCCACCGCCCTGCCGTGGTCGAACGCCCAACAGATGATCGTGGTGACCAGCGACGACTGGAATGCCGTGCGCGGCACGATGCGGCGCTTCGAGAGAACCGCCGGCGACTGGCGCCAGGTCGGTGCCGCCACGCCGGTGATGCTCGGACGCGCAGGCATCGCCTGGGGCCGTGGCCTGCACCCGATGCCGCAAGCCGGTGGGCCGCCGCCCAAGCACGAGGGCGATGGCCGCAACCCGGCGGGCATCTTCCCGATCGGCATGGCCTTCGGTTATCCGGAAAGCGTCGAGACTGCGCTCGAATACCGGCAGATGCAGGCCTCGAACTGGTGCATGGATGTCCCGGGTTCGCCGCTGTACAACCGGATCGTCGACAGCCGCGACGTTGGCGAAGCCGCGGTCAAGGGGTCGAGCGAACCGATGCGGCTGGACATTCACACCAAGGGCGACGATCGCTACAAGCTCGGCTTCGTGATCGGCCACAACACCGACAACGTCGATCGTGGCGGCAGTTGCATCTTCGCCCACCTCTGGGGCAATCCGGACAAGACCACCGCCGGCTGCACCGCGATGGACGAGGCGGCGATGCGCGAGACACTGGCCTGGCTGCGGCCGCAGGCGCATCCGGTGTTCGTGCAACTGACCGAGGCCGGCTACGACCAGACACAACGCGCATGGCAACTGCCGTCGCGCACCGTTTTCCATTGAGGTCTTCATGAAGATTCCCTTCTCCGCCACCACCCGGGTGATGGTTGCGCTGGCTGCAGCTGCACTGATCGGCCTTTGGCTGGCCTGGTTCTCGCCCGAAGCCGGCACGCGCGTGGCCGCGATCGCGCAGCCGATCGGCAAGCTCTGGCTCAACGCGCTGCAAATGACCGTGGTGCCGCTGGTCGGCACGCTGGTGGTGCTGGGCGTGTCGAACGCACGCGATGCCGCCGCGTCCGGACGTATTGCCCGCCGCGCCATCGTGATCTTCCTCGTCGTGCTGACGCTTGCAGCGAGCTTCGCGGCGATCACCGCGCCGCTGTTCCTGTCGTGGATGCCGCACAGCCAGGAACTGATGGAGGCACTCAAGGGCACCGCCGGCACGCCCACCGACGTTGCCGCGCCGAAGGCCGCCGACTGGCTGACCGGGATCATACCCAGCAACGCGATCGCCGCCGCCGCCGCCAGCGCGATGCTGCCGCTGGTGGTGTTCTCGCTGTTCTTCGGCTTCGCATTGACCCGGATCGAGGCCCATCGTCACGAACGTTTGCTGGAACTGGTGCAGGCGATCTGCGATGTGATGATCGTGATCGTGCGCTGGGTACTGGCGGTTGCGCCGATCGGCGTATTCGCGCTGGTGCTGGCGGTGACGGCTCAGGCCGGTGCCTCCACCCTCAGCGCACTCGGCATCTACATCGGCATGCTCTGCGTGCTGTACCTGGTCGCCACGGCGATGATGTACCCGCTGGTGAAGCTGTGGACCGGCCGCTCGCTGACACAGTTCGCCAACGCGATCTTCCCGGCACAGGCGGTGGCGATGAGCACGCAATCCTCGTTGGCGTCGCTGCCAGCAATGCTGCAGTCCGCGCACCGCAAGCTTGGCGTCCCGCTGCCGATCGCCTCGCTGGTGCTGCCCATGGCGGTGTCGCTGTTCCGCCTGACCAGCCCGATCCAGTACATCGGCGTGGCCGCGTTCATCGCCTGGGCCTACGGCGTGGAGATCGGCCCGCTGCAGTGGGCGACCGCGGTGGTGCTCGCGGTGGTGGTGAGCTTGGGTTCGGTGGGCCTGCCCGGACAGGTCAGCTTCATGGCGACCAACATGCCGGTGACCCAGGCGCTCGGCCTGCCGATCGAGCCGTTCGGCCTGCTGCTGGCGGTCGATACCATCCCCGATGTGTTCGCCACCCTCGGCAACGTGACCGCGGACGTCTCGGCCACGGCGATGGTGCACGGACGCGAACCGACCGAGTCCGGACTGGCGCCCGCCGCCGGGGGCGATTAAACTGCGCGCCTACCGGTTTACCGGGGCCATAGCTCAGCTGGGAGAGCGCGTCGTTCGCAATGACGAGGTCGGGAGTTCGATCCTCCCTGGCTCCACCAAACACCAGGCCCGCCGCAAGGCGGGCTTTTTCTTTGCCAAGCCCTTGCCTCCGACGTGATGGAGCGCCTGCGTACACTTCGCGCATGGAACTGATCCCGAACGCAGCAATCCCCGCATGGGATGGCGATGTCGCCGCCGCCCGCGCGTTGCAGAGTGAGCTGGCGACACAAGTGGTGTTGCGCGATGGATTCGCCACGCCCCTGCGTCTCATCGCCGGCTTCGATGTTGGCTTCGAGGATGGCGGCGACACCACCCGCGCCGCAGCAGTGCTGCTGGATGCCGGCACACTGGCACCGGTGGCGATGCATGTCGCGCGCCTGCCCACCGCCATGCCTTACATCCCCGGTCTGCTTTCCTTCCGCGAACTGCCGGCGCTGCTCGAAGCCCTGCGCGGCCTGCCGCAGGCACCGGACCTCGCCTTCATCGACGGCCACGGCATCGCACATCCGCGCCGCCTCGGTATCGCAGTGCATTTCGGCGTGACCACCGGGCTGCCGGCGATCGGTGTGGCGAAGAAGAAGCTGGTGGGCGAATACGCATCGCTCCACGACATGCGCGGCGCATTCACGCCACTGCGGATGCCGGGGCGTGGCGAACGACCCGGCGAACAGGTGGGCTGGGCGCTGCGCAGCAAGATCGGCTGCCTGCCGCTGTTCGTTTCCCCCGGCCATCGCGTATCGATGGCCTCCTGTGCCGAACTGGTGCTGCGTTTCACCCGCGGCTATCGGCTGCCGGAACCGACCCGGCTGGCCGACCGGCTGGCCTCGCGCCGCGGCGACATCGATCTGGCACCTTCACTTGGGCTTCCGGGCGGCGCTGGCTGAATCACGCCATGTCATCCGCCACCCGCATTTGCCTGATTCCGCTCTGCTGCATGGCGCTTGCGCTTGGCGCCTGCCAGATGCCGGGCGCGAGCCGCATCGCGGAAGTGCCCGCACGGGCCACGCTCCGGGTGGGAACCACAGCCACTTTGCCCGACCGCAGCACGCTCACGTATGTGCGGCTGCTGGCGGACTCCCGCTGCCGCCCCGAAGTGGTCTGCATCCGCGCAGGCGATGCCGACATCGAACTGCGCTGGGCCCCGGTGAGCGGCGCGCCGGTCTCCACCGTAATCAACAGTGATCCGCGCAATGCGCAGGGCACCCCGAACAGTGCGGACGTCGGGCCGTGGCGCATCCGGCTGGCTTCTCTGGACTGGCAGCAGCCGCCCCGGGCAACGCTGGAGATCACCGCCGATCCGGCTCGGTGATGTGATTTCAATCACGATTTTGACCCCCAAGGATTGACGCAATGCGGCAAAATCCCTACCGATGGGACGTGGAAGCCTGCAGGGGAAACTGATGCGCAAGACATCGTCCGCGGCGACGATCGCTTTGGCACTCACCATGTTCTGGCCACTTGGCAACGCACGTGCGCAACAGGCGACACGGTGCCCAAGTCTGCCCGCCGACAGTACGCTGCGCTGGGAAGAGGTGCGCGCCCCGGACCTGCTGTTCTGCAAGGCCATGGACGGCGACGCCCAGGTCTTCAGTGTGATGCTGGCCGCGGAGTCCCCCTTCAATCCGTCGCGCAGCCAGCGCGCCGAAACCAGCACGATCCATGGGCAGGAAGCGCGCTGGTATCGCACCGAAATCGCTTCGCGCCCCGACCTTCAGGCGCGCGAAACCTCGATCGAGCTGCCCGGCGGCGCGATCGCGTACTTCAACGTCCAGGCCGAATCGGACCAGGCGTTGCAGCGCGCCTACGCACAGATCTCCGCACTCGATTTCTGACCGGACTCAACCGCGTCGGGTGATGCGCCACGCGCGGTGGATACGCGGGTTGCGGGCGAAATCCGGCGGGATCGTGCTGGCACTGATGTCCTCGACGTCCGCGAAACCGGACAACGCCGCCTCGTCCAGCCGGAAGCGGCGGAAGTTGTTCGAGAAGTAAAGCACGCCATCGGGTGCCAGCCGCGCCACCGCGGCACGCAACAGCCGCACGTGGTCGCGTTGCACGTCGAAGTCATCGGCCCGCTTGGAATTCGAGAAGGTCGGCGGGTCACAGAAGATGACGTCGAACTCGCCACGTTCTGATTCCAGCCACTCGACCGCATCGGCCTGGGCGATGCGGTGGCGGGTGCCGCCCACGCCGTTCTCGCGCAGGTTGTCGGCCAGCCATTCGAGGTACGTCGCCGACAGGTCGACGCTGGTGGTCTGAGCCGCGCCGCCGAGCGCTGCCTGCACAGTGGCCACGCCCGTGTAGCAGAACAGGTTGAGGAAGCGGCGGCCGTGAGCCTCCCGCGCGATGCGCAGCCGCAGCGGCCGGTGATCGAGGAACAGCCCGGTGTCGAGGTAGTCGAACAGGTTCACCTTGAGCCGCGCCGGGCCTTCGCGCACGGTCAGGAACTCCCCGGTGCGAGCGAAGCGCCCGTACTTGCTGCCGCCCTTCCCGGTCGCGCGGGTCTTGATCGCCACGCGCTCCTTCGGCACCTCGAAGACCCGGCGCGCGGCGGCCAGCAGGTCGTCGAGCCGGCGCTGCGCAAGCGCCTCGGGAATGGAGGCAGGTGCTGCGTATTCCTGAACATGCAGCCAGGTCTCGGCGCTGTCTGCCTCTAAATAGACATCGATCGCGGCCGCGTACTCCGGCAGGTCGGCGTCGTAGGCACGGAAGCAGTCGATTGCCTCGGCCTTGCGCCAGGACTTCAGTCTCCGCAGGTTCTTCTCGATGCGGTTGGCGACCATCTGCGCGTTGTCGGACAGCGGTCGCGGCGCGGCATCCTCGCGCGGCGGCTTCGCGACCGGGTCGACCACGATCAACGTGCATTCGATCGCACCGTTGAACAGCTGGTAGCGCTTGCGCGCGAACAGACCGGTGGCGCGGGCCAGGTCCTCACTGCCGCAGAGCAGGCTGGCGCCCCAGCCAGGCACGACCGCCTTCAGCGCATCGCCCAACTGGCGGTAGAGCGCGGCATCGGCAGCGAGGCGCGCATCGTACGGTGGATTGCAGGCGACGAGGCCGCTCTCGGCCGGCGGTGCGGTGAGGTGGACCATGTCGCGCACATCGAAATTGATCGCAAATGCCACGCCGGCGGCTTCTGCATTGCGGCGTGCCGCGGCGATCGCGCGCGGATCGAGGTCACGGCCGAAGAAGGCCGGGCGCAGCGTGGCGATGCCCGCCCTTGCGCGCGCCTCGGCATCGGTATGCAGCGCGTGCCAGGCCTCGCGATCGAAGCCCTTCCAGCCGCTCGGCAGCGCCAGTCCGTGCCGCTGCAGGCCGGGCGCGACATCAGCCGCCATCAGCGCGCCTTCGATCAGCAGGGTGCCGCTGCCGCACATCGGGTCCAGCAAGGCGCCGCCGTCGTGGTAACGCCGCGGCCAGCCGCCCCGCGCGAGCACCGCAGCGGCGACGTTTTCCTTCAGCGGCGCCTCGCCCTGCGCGCTGCGCCAACCGCGCCGATGCATCGGCCCACCCGACAGATCCACCGAGACGATCGCGCGGCCCTTGCGCACGACCAGATTGAGGCGCAGGTCCGGTGCTTCGGCATCCACCGACGGCCGCGTGCCCGTGGCTTCCCGCATCGCATCCACCACCGCGTCCTTGACCCGCTGGGCGGCGAATCGCGCGTGGGTGATGCCCTCGCCTGAGACGTGCGCATCGACCGCAAGGGTCATGTCCGGATCGAGATGCGCCGGCCAGTCGATGGCGCGTGCGCCTGCGTAGAGCGCGGATTCGTCGGGGCAGTCGAATTCCGCCAGCGGCCACAGCACCCGGCTGGCCAGCCGCGACCACAGCACCGCGCGTTGCGCATCGGCCAGCGTGCCCTCGGCATTGACGCCTGCGATCGTTGCGCTCGCCTTCGCGCAACCGAGCGCGGTGAGCTCATCGGCCAGCAGGTATTCCAGGCCCTTGCCGCAGCTGGCGAAGAACTTCACCGCTCAGAGCCCGGCCAGCAGTTCGGCGAACGCGAGCTTGGAGGACTCGACGTGGTCGGCCAGCCGGTGCGAATCATCGAGCAGCAACAGGCGGTCTCGGCGCGCTTGCGCCCACATCACCACCTCGTCGGCAGGGATCAGCTCGTCACGCCAACCGTGGACGATCGAGGTCGGCACCGCTGCGGCATCGAGCGGGTCGGCACGCCCCATCCGCACCGGCGGCGCCATCAAGAACAGGCCGGCGACCGGTACCTGCAGCGACACGCGGCCGGAGATCCAGGCACCGAGGCTGGAGCCCGCCAGCACCAGCGGCCCGCGCCGCGCCGCGTCCTGCGCCAGCGCGAGCAGGCGCTGCAGGCGTGCCGGCACGTCACCCAGCTCGCTCACTTCGCGCTGCGCGTCGAGATCGGTGTAGTCGGGGCGTTCATGGCTCCAGCCGAGCGCTTCGGCGGCCTCGGCCAGCGCGGTGACCTTGGTCGCGTCCGGGCCGCTTTCGAAGCCGTGGGAGAGGATGCAATGGCCTTTCATCCGGTCATTGTAGGCGGCGACGCGCTAGCATCGGCGGATGCGCGAAACCGCCCTCGACCTCATCGATCGCCCGCTGCCCTACGTCGACAACCTCGGCCTGCGCGCCACGGCCGACATCGACCTCGTGGTGATCCACTGCACCGAGCTGCCGGACCTCGCCGCCGCGCGCGAGTACGGCGAACGCATCCTCTACCCACAGTCGCGCACCGGCAACAGCGGGCATTTCTACATCGACCGCGATGGCCACATCGAGCGCTGGGTGCCTGAGGACCGCATCGCCCACCACGTGCGCGGGATGAACGCGCACAGCCTAGGCATCGAGATGGTCAATGCCGGCCGCTACCCTCACTGGTTCGATGCGCGCCGGCAGGCGATGGACGAGGTCTATCCTGCGCGGCAGATCGACGTCCTGCTCGCCCTGCTGCAGGACCTGGAGACGCGCTTTCCGGCGCTGTCGAAGATCGCCGGCCACGAAGACCTCGATCTGGAGGAGGTCGCCGCCGACGACGATCCCTCCGCCCTCGTGCGCCGCAAGCGCGATCCTGGGCCGATGTTCCCCTGGCCCAAGGTGATGGCAGGCTGCCGGCTGCTGCGCATTCCCTGACCGCTCATCGCGCGCCGCCTACAATGGCGGACTTCCCCTCGCGCTTCACCGGCATGACTTCACCCGTTTCCGAACTCGTCGAACTGCTCGCGCTCGAGCGGCTCGAGGACAACCTGTTCCGCGGCCAGAGCCGCGACATCGGCACCAAGTACGTGTTCGGCGGGCAGGTACTCGGGCAGGCGCTGTCGGCGGCCCAGGCGACGATCGACAACGGCCAGTACCCGCGTGATGCACATTCGCTGCACGCCTATTTCCTGCGCGCCGGCGACATCGATGCACCGATCGTCTACAACGTCGACCGCACGCGTGACGGCGGCAGCTTCTCGGTGCGCCGGGTCACCGCGATCCAGCACGGCCAGGTGATCTTCTTCGCCGCGGCTTCCTTCCATCGCCACGAGGAAGGCGTCACCCACCAGCTGTCGATGCCCGACGTGCCGAGCCCGGAGGATCTTGCGCCGGCCGAACCGGTGCCCGACACCGTGCTGGAAACGCTGCCGATCAAGATCCAGCGCTGGCTGGACCGCGCCGGCCCGTTCGAGTTCCGCCACGTCTATCCGCGCGACGAACTGAATCCGCCGAAACGCCCGCCTTTCCAGCAGGTCTGGTTCCGGCTGGGCGAGCGCATCGGCGACGCGCCCGAGCTGCACCGCGCGATGCTCGCCTATGCCAGCGACTTCCACCTGCTCGGCACCGCCAACTTCCCGCATGGCATCAGCTACTACCAGCCCGGCGTGCAGATGGCCTCGCTCGACCACGCGCTGTGGTTCCATCGCCCGTTCCGCGCCGACGAATGGCTGCTGTATTCGATCGACAGCCCGAGCGCGCAGGACGCACGCGGCCTGGCCCGCGGCCAGATCTTCGATGCCCAAGGCCGGCTCGTCGCGAGCACCACACAGGAAGGCATGGTGCGCGTACTGAAGGACGCCGGCTGATGCGCCAGGTCTTCACCAGTCCGCGGCTGGCCAACGTCGAGGCGGTGGCGCAGATGCTGGAGGAAGCCGGCATCGCCACCCGGATCACCAACGGCCGCTCCTATCGCGGCGGATTCGATCGCGGGGTCAGCTATCGCGGTGACGGGGGTGGCGAACAAGCCGCGGTCTGGGTGGTGCGCTCGGAAGATCAGCCACGTGCTCGTGAGATGCTGCGCGAGGGCGGGCTGCTCGACAGCACGCGCCCGGACCAGCAGCGCGACTATCTGCCCGCGCACCTGCGCAGCGACCACCAACCGCAAGCTTCCGGCCGCCTGCTGAGTCCGGGCCGGATCAAGGTCGGGCTGCTGGTGG
>JAEXBT010000216.1 GCA_023393895.1 Pseudomonadota bacterium | reverse complement strand
GACCCGCCAGGTGCTGCTGCAGATCATCGCCGAGCAGGAACAGGGGGGCGAGCCGGTGCTTTCCACCCAGTTGCTCAGCCAGATCATCCGTTTCTACGGTGATTCCATGCAGGGCTTCATGGGCAATTACCTCGAACGCTCCATGCAGCTTTTCCTCGAGCAGCAAAGCCAGTTCCGCCAGCAGCTCGGCGGCATGATCGGCCAGACCCCGTGGTCGATGATGAACCAGATGGCCGAACGCAACCTGGACGCGTGGACCCAGTTCCAGAAGTTCATGGCCGGGCAGGCGGCCGACGCCAAGGACAAGGGCGGCAAGCGCTGATGTCTTCGCAAACCGGGCAGGACGCACGCCGCGTCGCCGTGGTGACCGGTGGCCTGGGCGGACTGGGCGTGGCGATCTGCCAATCGCTCGCCCGGCGCGGCGACCGCGTGGTCGCGGTCGACCTTGGCGGCGCACCGCATCGCATCGAAGCCTTCGAAGCCGCACTCGCCGGCCATGACGCCGTCTTCCAGCCACTCGACGTGACCGATTTCGAAGCCTGCGGCCGCTTCGCCCGCGAGCTCGAATCCACCCATGGCCGCATCGACATCCTCGTCAACGCCGCCGGCATCACACGCGACACCACGTTGCGGAAGATGGACGCCGCGCAATGGGACGCAGTACTCGACGTGAACCTCGGCGGCGTGTTCAACCTCACCCGCCACGTGGTCGAGGGCATGAGCGCGCGCGGCTTCGGCCGCATCGTCAACATCAGCTCGGTCAATGGCCAGACCGGCCAGTTCGGCCAGACCAACTATTCGGCGGCGAAGGCCGGCATGCACGGCTTCACCATGGCGCTCGCGCGCGAGGTCGCACGCAAGGGCGTCACGGTCAATTCGATCTCGCCCGGTTACTGCGAGACACCGCTGGTGATGGCGATGAACGACGAGGTGCGCGCGCAGATCGTCGAGAAGGTACCGGTCGGCCGGCTCGGCCAGCCCAGCGAGATCGCCCGCGCGGTCGACTTCCTCGTCGCTGAGGATGCCGGCTTCATCACCGGGGCCAACCTGCCAGTCAATGGCGGACTCTTCATCAGCTTCTGACCTGCACGGATCCTTGCATGAGACTCACGCCTCCGGCCTTCGCCACCTGGTTCATCGCACTCCTGATCGGTGCGCTCGCACTCGCCGGCAAGCTCGGCTACTTCGCGCCCGCGGCACCCTACGCGTTCTGGATGATGACCACCGCCTTCGCCATGCTCGTGCTCGGCTCGCTGCTGAAGGGGCTGTAGCAAGTCTGCGTCAACCCATGAAAAAAAACGGGCCGAAAGGCCCGTTTTTTGATGCTGCTGCTGAACGTTCGATCAGAAGCTGCCACTGCCAGCCGGCGCCGGCGCATCGGTGCAGAAGCGCTGGCGATACTCGTTGGCCTTCGGCAGCAACGAGCGCAGGTGCTCGATGCGGCTGGCCGGGCTCGGATGAGTGGAAGCGAACTCGGGACCGGAGTTGCCACCGGCCATCTGGGCCATCCGCTCCCAGAGCGGCACGGCTTCTTCCGGCTTGAAGCAGGCGGCTGCCATCAGCATCAGCCCGACCTCGTCGGCCTGGCTTTCGTGGCCACGCGCGTACGGCAGCTGCGAAGTCACGCCGTAGGCCTGGAACACCATCTGCTGCACGCCCGGGTCGACACCGCCGACCGCCGCGCCCATCGCCGCCACCTGCTCCAGCTTGCCGCGGCTCATGCGCTGGGCGCCGTGGCGCATCAGTGCGTGGGCGATCTCGTGGCCCATCACCACCGCCATGCCATCGGCGTTCTGCGCGATCGGCACCAGTCCCGTATAAACCGCCATCTTGCCGCCGGGCAGCGCGAACGCGTTGGCCTGCTGCGAGTTCAGCACCACCACCTGCCAGTTGAAGTCCTTGGCGAAGTTGCCGGGCTTGAGGCCGCGTTCGGCGGCCAGCGCGGCCTCGACCTCGTCCACCTTGTCGACCAGGCGCGCGGCGATGGTGCGGATCTCCTGCGAGATCTGCGAATTGGGATCAACCGGTTGCTCCTGCTGCAGGACCTGCTCGAACGCCTGCAGGCCCAACGCCTCTTCCTGCTGCGCGTCGATGTTCTTGTCGATCAGCACCTTCTCGCCGGTGTACGGGTCCACCGTGCGGTTGGAGAAGTAGTAGTACAGCCCGTACGCCGCGAACGCGGCCAGGATGAGCAGGCGCGGATTGAAACCGCGACGGCGCGGACGGCCGTAGGGATCTTGGGTGGGATTCTGGCGCATGGCTGCATGTCTCCTTGGAAGCCGGACGCGCACGGAGGCGCGGCACGGCGCTATTGGAACCTGACCACCCCGATGGCGCCGTGAAGCCGCCGCCGAATTGGCCGGACCGAGATTACATCCTCGCGCGCCGCCGGGTCACAGGTCGCGCACGACCCTGAACCCGGTGCGGGCGTTGGTGATGTCGTGCGACTGCGCCATCCGCCATGCCGCGCGTGCCTGCACCGGCGCACTCGACCAGGCCCCGCCCCGGACCACGCGGCTGCGGCAGCCCGGATTGAACCAGGCGCCACCGTCCGCTGGCGCACGACGATAGCCCTGGTGCCAGCAGTCCATGGTCCACTCTGCGACATTCCCCGCCAGCCCGTGCAGGCCGTAGACATTGGCACGATCACGCGCCACCGGGGCCGGACCCCAGAACCCGTCGCCATAGCCCTGGAAGGCATTGCCCCAGCGACGACCGCTCGGCGAGCGGTCCAGTGATCCGGTCAGGTTCCCTGCCCCGTGCGGCGGCTCGCCCTCGCCCCACGGGAATCGGGCCTGGTGCCCGCCGCGCAGCACGTACTCGAACTCCGCCTCGCTCGGCAGCCGATACCGCTGCCCTGTCTCGGCCGACAACCAATCGGCATAGGCTTCGGCATCGCGCACATCCATGTGCAGCACCGGCAGGTCTGCGGCGGCCTGGCGACCGGCGTAATCGTGCTTCCAGGTGATGTCGTTGCGCAGCACGAAGTTGCCGCTGCGTTCGGCATAGACCACCGAATAGCCCCGCCGCTCGGCGCGGGTGCGGTAGCCCGTAGCGGCGATGAAGCGCCCGAATTCGGCCACGGTGGTTTCGGTCCGCGCCATCGCGAACCCGCGCTGGAAGACGATCTCGTGCTGCGGCCATTCGGCCTTGTCGGAATCGCGCTCGTTCTCCGGCGCGCCCATCAGGAAACGGCCATGCGGCACCACCACCATGGACGGCCCTCGCCCGCCGCCTGCCGCGAGTGGCTCCGAGAAGCGCTGCCCAGGCCGATGGCGCCCGTACCGCGTCGCCAGCTCAAGGCGGGCCTCGGCCTGTGCAATGCGCGGGTCATCCGGCGCGGCGAGTCCACGCATCCGCGTGATCTCGTCCTGGGCATCGCGGAGTGCACCAAACTCGCCGGGAGATGCCAGACGGCGCAGGATGACCGCATACAGCCGCGCAACCCGTGCCTCGCGACGCAGGTCGGCGCGCCGTCGCGCTTCGTCCACCGCATCGGGATACTCCGGACGCAGCTTGGCGGCGCTTGCCAGCCATGCGTAGGCGCGGTTGAAATCATCGGCTTCCACTGCCGCCTCGGCACGCCCGATCATCCGGCTCTCGACGGCCGCCAGCCCCTGCATCGCGCGCGCGTCGCCCGGGCGATTGCGCAGCACTTCGCGGAACGCCGTCGCCGCCCCGATGCCGTCTTCCCCCAGGTTGCCGGCCGCCAGTTCGTCCTCGCCGTGTTCAAGCAACGCGTGCAACCGGTCCGCTGCATCAAGCCGGTTGAGGTATGCCAGCGTTTCCGAAGCATCGGGCGCGACCGCGCGCGCCACCGCAGCGATCGCATGCGCGCGGGACAGATCCACTCCGCCTGCCTCCTCCGCCTCAAGGGTCTCCAGGCCCTGGTCGAGCAGTGCCTCACGCGCTTTCGCAAGCCCGTCCCGAGCGGCCTGATTGTCCGAGTCAAGCGAAAGGACGCCGAGATAAAGGGGGATGGCGCCTCCCGCATCCTCGAACAGATGGCCGACCGCAAGCGCCTCAGCGGCCGCGTCCAGCGTTTCGGGAATCTCGGCCGCCTCGATCACCACCGTTGGCGCACGCCAATCCAGCGCATAGGGCGTGGTCTCATCGCCACTGATGCTCACAAGACCGCGCCGCAGCCGTGCTTCCGCCGTGCCGGGCGGCGGGGCTGGCGCTTCTTCGGGCTTGCATGCCGCCATCAGGATCGGCAGCAGAAGCAACAGTAGTGGTAAACGCGGCGGAAGGCGTGGCATACCGCCTAGGGTATCGTTAGCGGCCCTTTACCGGACCGGACATCGCGTGACCCCGCACTGGATCGACCACCCCGCCGCGCTGCGCGAGCAGCTTGCCCAACGCCCGGACCGGGTCGGCATCGATACCGAATTCGTGCGCGAGCGCACATGGTGGCCGGTGCTGGCACTGGTGCAGATCGCGCTCGGTGACCGCGTGCTGCTGGTCGATGCGACCGTCGCCGGCATGCCGGAGGCGATCGCCGGACTGCTGCGTGATACCGCGGTGCTCAAGATCATGCACAGCCCGAGTGAGGACCTGGTCGCGTTCGGCCACACCTGTGACGCCTTGCCTCAGCCGCTGTTCGACACCCAGGCCGCCGCCGCACTGTGCGGGATGGGCGCGGGGCTGGGCTACCAGAAGCTGGTGCAGGCCGCACTCGGTATCGCGCTCGACAAAGGCGAGCAACGCTCGGACTGGCTTCGTCGCCCACTCAGCGAGTCGCAGCAACGCTATGCCGCCGACGACGTGCGCCACCTTGCCGCCCTTCATGACCTGCTTGCCGGAAGGCTCGGCGCACTCGGTCGCACCGACTGGCTCCAGGAGGATGCCGAACGCACCCTGCGCAATGCCGCCGACACCGCGCCGGAACCGTGGCCGCACCTGTCCGTGCGCCCTGCTCAGGATTTCGATGCCGACGCCCAGCGTCGCCTGCTGCGCCTGCTGCGCTGGCGCGAAGCCACCGCGCGGAGCCGCGACCTGCCGAAGAACTGGGTCATCGACCAGCCATTGGCCCTGCAATTGGCGGAACGGCCGCCTGCGGACTTCGGGGCGCTGCAGGCACTGCTTGACGCCACGCCGAAGTCGCCACGCAAGCTGGCACAAGAGCTGTGGCACGCGCTGCGGACGCCGCTGCAGGACGAGGAAACGATGCCGCCCGTGCGACGCGACGGCGACATCGACAAGCAGCGCCTGAAGGCCCTGCAGCAAGCCGTGCTTGAGGTCGCGCGGGAGCATGACCTGCCCGAGGGCCTGCTGGCCTCGCGACGCTGGCTGGAGGTCCTGCTTCAGGAGCGCGCATGGCCGGACGCGCTTGAAGGCTGGCGCCGGCAGCTGCTGGAGCCGCGCTTCCCGCCGATGCCGGGCTGATGTCAGCCGGCGGGGCAGTCGCCCACGCGCTCGAAATCCAGATCCTCGAAGTCGTCGCTGAAATCACCGTCAGGGTCGAGCTTCGCCATCAGCAGCCGGCTCGCCGTGCCCTGCTCTGGCGTGAAGCGCAGCCATGCGTCGCTGGCGGCGCCGTCATCAAAATCGACCAGCAGCCCCTTGCCGCTTGCCATGACCTGTCCCTTCAGGCGCGGTGACTTCACCGAGGCAAAGCGCACCTTCCCATCCACCGGACACACGGACACCTCGCCGAACCAGGGATCGCGCCAACGCCCTAGCCCGTCACGGACCTGCGCGGTGCTGGCGGCACGGCGATCGGAGGTATCGGGCAGCCGCGACGGCTCGCGCGTGGCCGACGCCGCACGCTCCTCGGCGAGAAGCGTCGCGTAGTCATCCACGCCCGGATTGTCATCGGGTCGCGTGAAGTGCTTGGTCAGCGCCTGCATCAGCACCGTGCGCGCCTCGTCCGCATCGCCGTTGATCAGCACCACGATGCCGACGTTCTTCTCCGGCAGCAGGGTCATCGACGAATACATGCCGGATAGCGTGCCGGTGTGTGCAACCCGCTGGGTGCCATCAATGTCGGACAGCCGCCAGCCATAGCCATAGGCGTTGAAATGGCTGCCGTCCCAGCGCTTCATGCGCGAGGACAGCGGCATCGGTTGCTGCGCGGTCCAAGCCGCTGCGCGCTGGCTAGCGGAGAGCCACGGCTTGCCATCGGCCTGCACGCCGACACGCTCGGGATCAAGCCACATCGAGGCCCACTTCAGCATGTCGTCCAGGCTGCAACGGACGCCGCCGGCAGCGGCCATGGTGGTGGTCTGGATGGTGTCGCCATCGCGATTGACGACATGGAATCCATCCGCGCGCCTGCGATGCGGCTGGGCGATGTTGCCCAGCTCTTCGCGATCGAACGTTCCCACGCGGCAGCGATCAAGGCCGAGTGGCGCGAAGACCTCGCGCTCCATCAATGTCTCGTAGGAGGCCCCCCCGGCCTTCGCCGCGACCTCGCCGGCCACGATGTAGAGCGTGTTGTCGTAGGCATAGCGCGAGCGGAAGCTCCACTTCGGCTTGAGGTAACGCATGCCGTGCAGCACGTCGGCGCGGGTGAAGTGATTGGGGTCGGGCCACAACATCAGGTCCCCCGCGCCCGCCGGCAATCCGCTGTTGTGGATCAGCAGGTCGCGCACCTGGATCTCGCGCGTGACCCAGTCCTCGTACATGCGGAAGTCAGGCAGGTGGCGGATGACCGGGTCATCCCATTGCAGCCTGCCCTGGTCGATGAGCCGTCCGAGCAGCGCGCCGGTCATCGCCTTGCTGTTGGATGCGATCTTGAAGATCGACTGGCTGTCGATCCTGCGGCCACTGCCGATTTCCGTTTCGCCGCGCACCTCGGTTGCCACGACCTTGCCGTCACGCACCACGCCCACGGCAAGGCCAGGCAGTCGGTAGCGCGCCATCGCCGCGTCGACCTGTGCGTCGATGTAGGCGGCGTCATCCGTGATCCGCGCTTGGGCCAGGAAGGGCATCGCGGCCAGGGCAAACGCAAACCCGATCCTTCGCAGTTCCGGAACTGGCATCGGTTCCTCTCCTCCAACGGGGGCTGTCGTGGAAACAAAAAAGGGCGGCCCCCGAACGGGCCGCCCAGGGGGACGTGGATCAGTAGTTCCAGGTCACGACCAGCTGCATGTAGCGAGGCGACTGCCAGACGGTCGGTTCACCGAAATACGGCATCTTGTTGCCGGGCGTGCTTTCGTAACGCGAGTGCACGTTCAGCGCCGTCTGCCGGTTAAGCAGGTTGTAGACCGAGAAACGCGCCTTCAGGTCGATCGCGTCCGAGGGCAGTGTCCAGGTGACGCTCGCACCCAGATCAGTGACCCAGGGCATCCTTCCGAACGCACCCCGCTCGGTGTAGACCAGCTGACGCGTCGTCCAATCGCCGCAGCCCGACTCGCACAGCCAGCCCGAGCCGCCACCGCTGAACTCGCCGGGGCCACCCGCACTGCGGTTGTCGTTGGGCCATCGCACGCCGAACGCGGTGATGGGGCCACCGGAGCGTACCGAGAGCGTACCGCCGAAGCTCCACATCTCGTTGAGCTTGTAGCTGCCGCGCATCTTGATCTGGTGGCGATAGTCGTTGAAGGTCACGCCGAAACGCTCGTTCACGGCCGGGTGGTCGTAGTACTGCACCAGGTTGGTGTCGTTGTAGCCGGTATCGGAGTTGACCGGACCTTCAATGTTGCCTTCGGACTTCGACCACAGGTAGCTGACGTTGAACGCCCACTTGCCATCCCACGCGCGGTCGAGCTGGAACTCAACGCCCTTGTAGGTCCGTTTCGGGCGCTTGTAACCCATGACCAAGCCGCTGCCGGTCGCCTGATAACCATCCTGCGAGCTGTCAAAGGTCACCCAATCGTTGGTGTCCGGGCACCACAGGGTGGTGCTCTCGCCAGGGTTCATGATCGGCCAGTCGCCGGAGTACCACGGGCAGCCGTCAACATGGTTGATGCGCACATCTTCAACCGCGCGCGTCATTCGGCGATAGGTGCCATTCACGCCCCAGGACCATTCCGGGTTGATCGCTTGCTGGAAGCCAAGGATGAACTCATCCTGGAACACCTGCTTGAGGTCACGCGCGACCGCCGTGCGCACGTCATCCGGTGCCGGCACGTTGCCTTCGGTGTTGACCGACCCCAACTGCGCGCCGATGTTCGGCACCAGGTAAGTGGCTCCGGTCACGGGGTCGGTCCGCTGGTCCCAGCCGTTCAGGACGTAGTAGGTGTGTTCATCCGTGGTGCCGCCGCCGAAGTAGTCGGTCAGCTTATTGGTCAGCGGCGTGTAATAACGGCCGGCGTTGCCGAACAGCTTGGTCCGTCCATCACCATTCATGTCCCAGCTGAAGCCGAGACGCGGCGAGATCATGTCGCTGAAGTCGGCCTTGGCGAACGTGGTGCCCGACGCCAGCGTGTTCTCGAACTTGTCCGCGCGCAGACCCAGGCTCAGCAGCAGGTTGGGCGTGACGTTCCAGACATCCTCGATGTAGATCGCCTGCGCCTTGGTGGACACCGGTGCACCGGTGATGTACCGGCGGGCATCGACATAGGCATCGACGGTGTTCGGGATCAGCGTGCCGTTCGGCAGCTGCTGCGGCTTGTTCGGATCAGCCGGGTCGCGGATCACGCCCAGCACCGTGTAGCTCACACCGTCACCGGGATATACGCGCGAACTGGTGGAATCCATGACTTCGCGATCCACGCCAAAGCGCAGCAGGTGGTTGCCCAGCGTCCACTCGAAGTCGAGGCGTGCAGCCTGGCGCTTGTCGAAGCGGCTGCTGATGCTGCTGTTGCTCGGATGGCAGCCTTCCTGCTGGGTGCGCGGGCCGAAGACCGTGGTGTAGCTGGAGTTGCGCGAAACGATGCTGCAGGTCGCATCCGACGGACTGCCGCCGGTGGCGCTGCGCTCGTTCACGCCGTACATCGCCTTGGCGACGAAGTTGTCGGTGAAGTGACCCGTGTAGGTCAGCGACCAGTTGTCGCCACCGGAGCCTGCGTAGCTCTCGCCGACCTTATCGCCGCGGGTCGCGCTGTCCCAGTCGTACTCGTAGTTGCCGGTGTCCGACTGCGCTTCGTCCGAGAAGGCAAGGAACTCGAGCAAGTGGTTGTCGTTGATCCGCCAGTCGAGCTTCGCGCCCCAGAAGTTGTTGTTGCTGTCGGTGTACCAGGCTTCGGTGGTGTCGATGTCACGCGGGTTGCTGTCGCGGCGCTCGAACATACCGAAGAAGAACAGCCGGTCCTTCACGATCGCACCAGACGCCCAGACGTTCGCCTTGTAGAAGGAGCTGTCATCGCGGCTGCGGCGATCGCGCTCGTCGATCGTGCCATCGGAATGGAAATAGTCCTTGCGGCTCGACGTCCAGTTACGCGGTTCAATGGTCAGTTCGGCACCGGCCTGGAACTCGTTGCTGCCCGAACGGGTGACTGCGTTGATGACGCCACCGGTGCTGCGTCCGAACTCTGCCGAATAGCCGCCGGTCTTGACCTGGAACTCCTTGTAGAAAGCAAACGGCACCGAGGAGAATCCTTGGCGGCGATAGGGGT
>JAEXBT010000107.1 GCA_023393895.1 Pseudomonadota bacterium | reverse complement strand
GGCCAGCACCTCGTCCATCGTGATCACCTCGTCCGGATCGGGCCCGGCGCCTGCCGCCCAGTTGGCGACGATGCCGAGGCAGGCGTACTCGAGGCCGAGTTCGCGTGCCAGCCCGGCCTCCGGCATGCCGGTCATGCCCACCAGATCGCAGCCGTCGCGCTTCATCCGCGCGATTTCCGCCTTCGTTTCAAGCCGCGGCCCCTGCGTGGCGCCGTAGCAACCCTGTTCGACCAGCGCGACGCCGGCACGCTCGGCCGCCACCGCGACCAGGGCGCGGAGCGACTGGCTGTAGGGATCGCCGAAGTCGACGTGCAGCACCTCGCTGCCCGGTTCCTCGCACAGCGTCGAGATGCGGCCCCATGTGTAGTCGATGAGCTGGTCGGGCATCACCAGCGCGCGCGGCGGGCACTGCGCGGTAATGCCACCGACGGTGTTGAGCGCGAGCACGCGCTGCGCACCGAGCGCCTTCAGCGCGGCCAGGTTGGCGCGATAGTTGATGCGATGCGGCGGAATCGAATGACCCTCGCCATGGCGGGCCAGGAAGGCCACGCGCCGGCCCGACAGCGTGCCCACCCGGATCGGCCCCGAGGGCGGCCCGTAGGGCGTGACCGGCTGGTGGGCCTCCGCATCGGCGATGTCGGCCAGCGCATACACGCCGGTGCCGCCGATGATCGCAAGGTCGAGGGTCATCGCCACGGCCTCACAACGCGTAGATCGCCGGCAGGTTGCGACCCTGCTCGTGATAATCCATGCCATAGCCGAACACGTAACGGTCCGGCACCTCCAGCCCGATGTAGTCCGCGCAGATGCCCTCGACGCAGCGATCGTGCTTCTTCTCGGCCAGTACCGCAATGCGCACGTCCTCCGCGCCCTGGTCCTCGCACCAGCGTCGCACGGCGAGCATGGTGTGGCCCTCGTCGAGGATGTCATCGACCAGCAGCACACGACGCCCACGCATCGACACCTGCGGGCGATGCAGCCAGGCAAGGCCCGAGCCACTGGTCTGGCCGCGGTAACGGGTGGCGTGCAGATAGTCGAACTCGAGGTCGAGGCCACGCTCGCCCAGCGCCATCGCCAGCGCGCTGGCAAACGGCATGCCACCGTTCATCACGGTGACGTAGAGCGGTGGCGGCGCGTCATTGTCGTACTCGGCGCGGATCGCATCGGCCATGCCTTCGATGGCGGCGGCGATCGCTTCGCGGTCGTGGACGATCTCGGCATCGGCCAGCGCAGCGGATAGGCTCGGCGTCATGCGATGTTCCCCGAGGTGGCGGCGCCCGAATGCAGCGCGGAAGTGGCGATGCCGCCCAGCTCTTGCGCCAGCGTGTGCTTGGCGTGGCCGTGGCGTTCGTCGGCGATCAGCGCGTCCCAGCCGAGCGGGCCCTGCCCGATCAGGCCGGTCAGCGCCAGCGTGTTGAATTCGCGGCCCTCGACCGCAGCCAGCGACTCGGGCACCAGCTCCGGATGGCAGACCAGCACCACGTCGCAGCCGGCATCCAGGTGCGCATCGATGCGTGACTTGATGCCGCCCGCGGAGAACGCCGCGGCCATGCCGATGTCGTCGGAGAAAACCACGCCGCGGAAGCCCATCTCGCCGCGCAGGATGTCCTCGATCCAGCGCCTGGAGTAGCCGGCCGGTTCCGGCGCCACCTGGGGATAGATCACGTGCGCCATCATCACCGCATCCGCACCTGCCTCGATGCCGGCCGCGAACGGAAGCAGATCGAGCGCACGGATGTCCTCCAGCGGACGGTCATCGATCGCGTCATCGAAATGGGTGTCCTCAAGCACCGAACCGTGGCCGGGGAAATGCTTGAGGGTGGCCGCCATGTCGGCATCGTGCATCCCATGGACATAGGCACGGGTGAAGTCGGCGACCACCTGCGGATCGGCGGAGAACGCGCGGTTGCCGATCGCCTTGTTGCCACGGCCCAGGTCCACCACCGGCGCGAAGCTGAGATCGACACCGGTGGCGCGGATCTCGCTCGCCATCAGCCAGGCGTGTTCGCGCGCCAGCTCGAGTGCGGCGTCACGGTCACGCCGGTACAGCGTGTCGAAGCCTTCCAGCGGCGGCAGGTCGCTGTAGCCCTCGCGGAACCGCTGCACACGACCACCTTCCTGGTCCACGCAGATCAGCTGCGGGAAACGCGCGGCCTCGCGGATCGACTGTGACAACTCGGCCACCTGCGCGCGGCTGGCAAAGTTGCGGCGGAACAGGATGACGCCCGCACAGGCATCGTGCTGCAGCCATTCACGCTCGGCCGCGCTGAGTTCGGTGCCACTGATGCCGATGACCAGCATGGAACACTCCGGTTGCCGGTCCATGCCGGCGATGTGGCCATTGTCGCCGATGCCGCGCGGCGTCGCGAATCCGCGTGGGCTGCCGGTTCAGACCGCGCAGCCATCCGGGCCGCAGGCCGTGCCATTGCCGTCGCTTCCATCCGCATCCACCGCTGCCGCCGGCAGGTGGCCAATCTGTGCGAAGGCAGAGCGGAAGGCCTCGGCGGGTTGCGCACCCTGCACCGCCAGCTGGCCGTCGATCACGAAGGTGGGCACCGCGCGGATGCCGATGCGCTGCGCCTGCACGAAGACAGCCTCGAGTTCGCGTTGGAATTCATCGCCTGCCAGCATCGCCAGCACCCGCTCGCGCGAAAGACCACCGGCTTCCGCGGCAGCGGCCAGCACTTCCGGGTCGGCCAGGTTGCGGCCATGCTCGAAGTGCGCGCGGAACAGGGCCTCGCCCACCGCCTGCGCATCGCCTTCGGCCGCGGCCAACAGCATCACCCGGTGCGCATCGCGCGTCGAAACGCGTACCTGACCACGGTCGAAATCCATCGGCAGGCCTTCGGCATTGGCGGTCGATTGCGTCTGAGCAAGGATGCGCGCCACCTGTTCGGGCCCGCCGAACTTGCGTTCATAGGCCTCGCGTAAGGGCACCGGCGTGGTGTCCGCGTCCGGGTCGAGCAGGAACGTGTGCCAGTGGATGTCGACTGGGCCCATGCCCTCGAGCGCGGTGGCGAGCCGATGCTTGCCGATCCAGCACCATGGGCAGACCAGGTCGGACCAGATGTCGATGCGCAGGGGTTTCGCGTTCATTCCTGCAAGATGCGGGCGCGCTCAGTCGTTTGCAACCGGCGTGCGTTCCTCGGGCGTCCAGCGTGCGTACGGGTGGTCGCCCAGGTTGAGGTTGTAGTAGCGCGGCAGGTGGGTGACTTCCGCGCCGATCCACGTCGGCAGATCGATCGCCTCGTCTTCCCGTGCCAGTTCCACCTCGGCCACCACCAGTCCGGCGTTGTCACCGGAGAATTCGTCGATCTCCCACAGGTGGCCGGCGTGCTCGACGTAATGGCGGCGCTTGGCCACCACTGCGCCGACGCACAGGGCAATCAGCGCATGCGCGTCCTCAAGCGGGATCGGGTAATCGAACTCTTGGCGCCGCGCGCCCATCTCGCGCGACTTGATGTTCAACCGCGCCTCGTCGCCCTCGATGCGCACGCGCACCGAGCTGTTCTGCACGCCGCTGTTCACCGAGGCCGCGTCGTTGAGATAGCCCTGCGCCATGTCGATGCTGCGGCTCACCCGCGCGCGCCAGTCGTCATTGGCCGGCACGAACTTGCGCTCGATCTCGATGCCCATCGTTCAATCCTTTTCGAAGACCGCGATCGATTCCACATGCGCGGTATGCGGGAACATGTCCATCACGCCGGCACTTGCCAGCTTCCAGCCGCGCTCGTTGACCAGATAGCCGGCATCACGCGCCAGCGAGCCGGGATGGCAACTGACGTAGACGATCCGGCGCAAGCCCTCCAGCGGCAGCTGTTTCAGCACCTCGATCGCACCGGCGCGGGCCGGGTCCAGCAACAGCTTGTCGAAGCCGCGGCGGAACCAGCGTTCGCCACGCAGGTCGGTCGCGAGGTCGGCCATGTGGAACTCCGCATTGCCGATGCCGTTGTGCGCGGCGTTCTCGCGCGCCCGGGCCACCAGGCCGGCATCGCCTTCCACGCCCACCACTTCGCCGGCGACCCGCGCCAGCGGCAGGGTGAAGTTGCCGAGGCCGCAGAACAGGTCGAGCACGCGTTCGCCCGGCTGCACGTCGAGCAGCTCAAGTGCCCGCGCGATCATCTTCTGGTTGAGCCCGGCGTTGACCTGGATGAAATCGAGCGGGCGGAACTGCAGTTCCACGTCCCACTGCAGCAGGCGGAATGCCAGCTTCGGCGGCACCGCACCCTCGATCAGGTGCACCGAATCGATGCCCTTGGGCTGCAGGAAGATGGCGAAACCGTGTTCGCCGCCGAACGCACGCAGCTTGTCGAGGTCGCCTTCGGACAGGGCTTCGAGGTGGCGGAACACCAGCGCGATCGCCTCGTCGCCGGCGATGAATTCGATCTGCGGGATCACCCGCCGTGCCTGCATCGAATCGACCAGCGCCGAGAGGGCCGCGATCTTGGTCCCGATCGCGGGCAATACCGTGTGGCATTCGCGGAGATCTGCGACGAAGCGCGGATCCTGCTCGCGGAAACCGACCAGCGTCTTGTCCTTCTTCTCGACCCGACGCACCGACAGCCGGCCCTTGCGCCGATAGCCCCAGGCGGCATCGACCAGCGGCGACAGCCAGTGGGCGGCGACGACATGGCCGATGCGCTCCAGGTTCTCGCGCAGGACACGCTCCTTGGCGAGGATCTGCCGGTCCTCGGCCAGATGCTGCAGCACGCAGCCGCCGCAGACGCCGAAATGCGGACAGCGAGGCGTGACCCGCTCCGGCGAGCTTTCCATCACTTCCAGCGTGCGCGCCTCGTCGAAACTGCGCGAACGCGCGGTCTGCTGCGCCATCACCGTCTCGCCCGGCAGGGCGCCAGCGACGAACACGGTCTTGCCGTCACCCGCCCCACCCTCGCGCCGCGCTACGCCGCGGCCGTCATGGCTGAGGTCGAGGATGCGGACCGGGAACGGCGTGGTGTCGATGCGGGCCAAGGCGCGGGCTCAAACGAAGAAGGGCGGCCATTCTGGCACGCCCTTCCGCGGACCGCTGTTCGCGAGACCTACTTCTTCGCCGCGTAGTGCGTATAGCGGGCCTTGGCGAACGCGTTGCAGGCGTCGCGCTCCTTCGCCAGCACGCCCGGGTTCACCTTGTCTTTCGCTCCGATGCGCGCCAGCAGTTCACCGGTCCAGCCGTCGAACTGCTTCTTGCTCACCTGGCTGTCCTGCATGGTGCGCGCCATCAGCTGGCCAAGGCGCTCGATATCGGTCCGGTGCGCGGCATTTGCCGGCGAGGCCGCGGCCATCTTGTAGAGCACGAAACACTGGCTGGCCCGCTCACCGGTGTCGCCGGACTGCGCGTACACGGCCGGCGCGGAAACAACAGCCGCTGCCAGAGCCACCGTCGCGATTGCAGAACGAAACATCATCGGAACCCTCCTCACTTCTGCTTCCAGCTGCCGCCGGACTGGTACCACCAGCCGCTGCGGGCGCTTTCCACCCACTGCCTGGCGAACACGTCGCGGATCTGCGCTTCCCACTCGGGATGCCCGTTGGCGACCGCGACCTCGCGATAGAGCGCCTTGCGGTCGCGATTGTCGTCGGCCACGGCGTTGTTGATCGCCACGCGATCCTTCAGCGGCAGCTTGGATGCGTCGCGCACCACCACCAGGCCATCGCCGCTGAACCCGAGCGCGCCGGCATCGAAGCCCCCGCGGAGCGTGCCGTCGAAGCGCTGCTGCATCTTGGCCTGGATCGCGCGGATCGCCGGAGTGTTTATGGTGATGTCGGGCCTGGCCTGTGCGTAGGCGCTGCCCACGCCGACCAGCGACCACAGGTCGACGCGGCGCTCCAGCATCGCCATGCCCGCGCCCTTGCCGGGTTGCTCGATGGGCTTGCCGTCCTCGCCGATCACCTTCTCGACGAACTCCTTCGCCGCTTCCTTGGCCTCGGCGGCCGGGAAGTACACGTTGATGGTGACGCAGGCCGCCAGCGCGAGCGCGGCGGGCAACGGCATCCAGTGTTTCATCGCCATGATTCCTCTCCTGATGGCTAGTCGATGACCGGCTTGACCTCGCCTTGGCCGACCGCCTTCAGCCGCTCCACCAGCGTGGGCCAGTCCACGAGGCGGTTGTAGCCGACGACGGTCAGGCGCGGCAGGCCGGCCCCTTCGACGATAGTAAAACCGGACGAATCTGAACGCGGGGTGTGCATGTCGTCGAGGCCGCCCATCAGGCAGACCTCATTGTTCAGCTGGCAGCGGATGCCCAGCCGGCTGTAGCCGAAATCGTCGAACAGGCCGATCAGCTGGCCCTGCAGGCTGGAGACGAAGCTGGCATCACCGACGCTGGAGATGTTCTGGACGGCGCGCTGGCTGATCCGCTGGCGCACGCCCGGCTTGCGGTCGGTCACCAGCGCCGCATCGAAGCGCACCGGGGTCCAGTCGACGAGGCGGAGCTGGTGGATATGGCCATCGAGCTTGCCGCTGATGCTGCCGAAGTCGAACACCTCGGTCAGACGCAGCAGGTCGATGTCGTTGAAGTCGATGTCGGCGCTGAGCGTCGGCGCGGTGCCGAACGGGCGCTCCATCGCCAGGTTGGTGATCTGCATCGCGCCCTCGAAGATCCCGAGCGACAGTCCGCCGTCGAAGGTGAGCATGTCGTTGGCGTAGCGCGCGCGCGGGATCTCACCATGTAGCTGGCCCTGGAACTCGGGCAGGCCGAAGGCCTTGGCCATTTCGCCCAGGTCCACCGCGTCCAACGCGAGGCCGAAGGTCATCTCCAGGCCCGCTCCGGCCTTCGGAGGAACGATGCGCAGGTCGTGGATGTCGACCTGCCCGCCGAACAGCGGGATCTGCGCGTTGCGCTGCAGGGCCAGCACGCCCTCACCACTGCGGAACGGCAGCCGCGTCGCGCCGAAATCGAGCCCGTACATCCGTGCCTGCTGCCAGCGCAGCTCCGAGTCGATCGCCGCGCCACCCGAGAACGCCAGCGTGCCGGCCAGGCCGCGCAACGAGAAACGCGCGCGCGGATCGTTGATGTCGACCCCGTGCAGACTGGCATCGGCGCGCTGCAGGCGCCCCTCGGCGTAGGCGATGCGGCCGCTGGCGCCGCCTGAGAGTTCGACATCGCCCATGCCGAACTTTCCGAGGAAGGCGCTCAGGTAGCGATCGCGCAGGCCGCTGGCATCGCCGCTCTCGAAGGCGATGTCGAGCGCGGACAGGCGCGCATCGTTGCCGAAGGCCGCACTGCCCTGCGCGGCGAGCGTCGCACCATCGCGCCAGTGGATCCGCGGCAGCCGCCAGCCACTGCCCGGCGTCTTTTCACCACGCAGCGTCAACTGCACCGGCGCGCCCCCCAGGCCGAGGTAGGTCTCGCCGAACAGCGCTTCGCCTGACAGCTGGCCGTCCAGCGCCAGCTGCGAGGTTCCCTGGCGCGTCCGGTAATCGATGTCGAAGCGGGCATCCAGGTTCTCGGCAAGCACGCTGCCATCGGCCGATTGCAGGGCTGCGCCGATGAGCGCCAACGGCCCGTGCACGCGCAGCGGCGCCCCCTTCGGGGAGACGATGTCGAGGCGCCCCTCTAGCCGGCCCTGGGTGAAACGACCGTTCGGCCAGGCCTGCCTTGCCAGCGCCTGCGCCCACTGCACCGGCACTCGGGCGAGATCGATACGGGTCAGATCGGGCGTGCCGCCGCGACGTTGCAAGGCCAGGCGCGCCGCGCCCTGCTGCAGGCTGGCGTCGGTGCCGGCATCATCGAAACGCAGCGCCAGCCGCATCGGTGCGGTGCCCGGCGCCTGCACCGTGCCCTCGCATTGCCAGCCTTCGCGCGGAAGCCGCCGCAACGGGCAACGCCAGGTGAGGTCATCGAATCGATAGCCGAGATCGGCCGCCTGGACGCGTCGTGCCCGCAGGACAAGCTGCCCCTGCCGCGCCTGTGCCGGCCAGTCCAGTCGCACGCGCACGCCTTCCATGGTCGCCACCGGCGTCACCACCCGCGCGATACTTGCGTTGGCCGAGCGCGCCCAGGCCGGCGTGCAGGCCAGCACCGGCAACAGCAGCAGCCACGGGCGTAGGATGCGTGCGAGCATCCGGGGGAGGATAAGGACGATGCGCGACGACGGAATGAAGCCCCGCCTGCTGCTGGTCGAGGACGACCCGGTCAGCCTGGCCTTCCTCTCGGAGGCCGCACGGGCCCTGCCCGCCGAAGTCGACTGCGCTGCCAGCCTTGCCGAGGCACTTGCCCTGGCTTCCGCACACACCTACGCGGCCTGGTTGATTGACGCCAACCTGCCTGACGGCAGCGGCTCGGCATTGCTTGCCATCCTGCGCGAACGGACTGCGCCGCCGTGGCCGTATGCACTCGCGCACACGGCCGATCGCCAGCCGGAAGCACTCGCCGCCCTGCGTGGCGCAGGTTTCGATGCCGCGGTCGCCAAGCCACTGCCGGTCGCTGAATGGCAGGCGGCGATCCGCCGCGGCCTGGGCACGGAAGCCGGCGCATCCATCTGGGATGACGCACAGGCGTTGCGCGCGCTGCACGGCAACACGGATTCGATGACGATGCTGCGCGCGTTGTTTCGCACGGAACTGCCGAAGCAGCAGGCCTCCATCACCGCTGCACTGGCGACGGGTGATGTCACCGCCGCGCGCGAGGAACTGCACCGGTTGAAGGCCAGTTGCGGCTTTGTCGGTGCAGCGCAACTGCGTCAGGCCGTGGATGCGCTGCATGCCGCGCCCGGCAGCACCGAGGCGCGCACAGCGTTCGATGCCACCGTTGCAGCCACGCTTCAGGCTGAAGCGTCAACCCGCTGACGGATCCGCAGCGCTGCGCAGGCGCCGCAGCTGAACAGCCATCTCCCACGATTTCAGGCCGCGCCCGCCAAGGTGATGGGCGATGAGGCCGCGCATCGGCCGGCGCAGGCTGGCGAGATCCTCGTCGCCCGGCAGGTGGTCGGCGGCGAGCGCGAGCAAGGCACGGCCGGTCGCGGCCTCGCTGCGTTCCTCGCGGCCACGGTCGCGCAGCAGCCGGCGCGGCCCGTGCTCGGGATCAAGCCGGTAGCGGGCGGCCGGATCGATCGCCACGCCATCGCCATCGCAATGCCAGTCGAAACCGAAGCCGATCGCATCAAGCAGGTCACGTTCGTAGCGACGCAGCGCCCAGGCCAGCGCGGCTTCGGTGCCGAGCGCTGCACGGGTGCGCGCATAGGCGGCGTGCAGCATAGGCAGCGGATCGAGCCTGGGCGCCAGCCGCAGGGTCAGTTCGTTGAGGTAGAAACCGGCCAGCAGCGCCTCGCCATGCAGGCGCGGCGCGGCATCGATCGCCTCAGCCGACTGCAGGGTGGCGAGCTCCCCTCGCTGCACTGCGTCCAGCCGGATGCATTGCAGCGGCTGCAGCGCCGCGCGCAATGCATGGCGCTTCGGCGTGGACACCCCACGCGCAACCAGCCCGACCCGGCCGTGTTCGCCACAGAGCACTTCCACCAGCAGGCTGGTCTCGCGCCAGGCCCGCGCGTGCAGGACGAAGGCGGCATCGCTGGTGATGCGCATCGTCCCGGCTCAGCCCGCGCCGCTCACTCGCTGTAGCCGAGTGCGCGCAACGCGGCTTCGTCGTTCGACCAGCCCTGGCGCACGCGCACCCAGGTCTCGAGGAAGACCTTGCGACCGAACAGCTTCTCCATCTGCTCGCGTGCCTTCGTGCCGATCTTGCGCAGGCGCTCGCCGCCCTTGCCGATGACGATCGCCTTCTGGCTGTCGCGCTCGACCCAGATCACCGCGCCGATGCGGAACATCGCGCCGTCCTCGTCGAACCGCTCGATCTCCACGGCGCTGGCATACGGCAGTTCGGCGCCGAGCTGCCGCATCAGCTGCTCGCGCACGAACTCCGCGGCGAGGAATCGCATGCTGCGGTCGGTGACGTCGTCCTCGTCATACAGCGCGGGCTGTTCCGGCAGCAGCGGCAGCAGGGTGGCGGCCAGATCCTCCAACCCCTGGCGTTTCAGCGCCGAGAGTGGATGCACCGCGGCGAAATCGCGGCCTTCGCTGACCTGCGCCAGATACGGCAGCAGGTCCTTCTTCTCGCGCAGTCGATCGACCTTGTTGACGACCAGCACCACCGGCACCTTGGCTTCCTTCAGCGCGGCCAGCGCCATCGCGTCCTCGTCGTCCCAGCGCCCGGCCTCGACCACCAGCAGCGCGGCATCGACGCCCTCCAGTGCACCACGCGCGGCGCGATTGAGCACGCGGCTCATCGCCTTGTTCTGCGCGCCGTGGATGCCCGGCGTATCGACCAGAACGATCTGCCCGCCGTCGAAGCTGGCGATGCCAAGCATGCGGTGGCGGGTGGTCTGCGGACGGTCCGAGGTGATGCTAACCTTGGTGCCGACCAGCCCGTTGATCAGGGTCGACTTGCCGACATTGGGACGGCCGATGACGGCGACATGGCCGGCGCGATAGGGCGTTTCACTCATGCGGGGATTGTAGGCGAGCCGTGGCGGCGGCGCGCTCAGACGCCTGTCAGGTGCTCGAGCATCGCCGTGGCGGCGGCCTGTTCAGCGGCGCGGCGGGAACCGCCCTCGCCGCAGGTTTCATGCGGCGGATCGCCGACACGGCAAGCCACTTCGAAGCGGCGCGCATGCTCCTCGCCGGTCTCGGCAAGCAGGACATATACCGGCAGCGGCTTGCCGCGCCCCTGCAACCACTCCTGCAGCGCGGTCTTGGCATCCTTGCCGACCTTGTGCGGCGGCGGCAGCGCCTCGATCAGCGGCGCGAACCACGGCAGCACGACACGGCGACAGGCCTCGATCCCGGCGTCGAGGTAGATCGCACCGATCACGGCTTCCACCGCATCGGCCAGGATCGAATCACGCCGATGCCCGCCCGACTTCATCTCACCGGGCCCCAGTCGCAGCAGGTTGCCCAGCGCAAGCGTGCGGGCGATGCCGGCCAGCGCCGATTCGCGCACCAGTTCGGCGCGTGCACGGGTCAGCGCGCCTTCGTCGGCTTTCGGCCAGGCCGCATACAGCGCCTCGGCGGCGATCAGGTTGACGATCGCGTCGCCAAGGAACTCAAGCCGCTCGTTGTGCGGCTGGCCGGCGCTGCGATGGGTCAGCGCCTGCGCCAGCAGCCCGGGCGTGGCGAAGGCGTGACCGATGCGGTCAGTCGACACCAGGCCCGACGGTTTCGGTGGCGTTGAACTTGCCGACGACATCCAGGTTGTAGATCAGCGGTTTGCGCACTTCGTAGTCGGCGGTGATCTGGACGCCATTGCCCGTCCGCTCGATCTTCACATCGGACGGCTTGATGACATCAACGTAGCCGACGTCGAAGCGCTTCGCCAGTGATGTGCGGATGGCTCCGGGATCGGAAATCCCGTCGGTGGCCACGCCCTTGAGTGCCTTCTTCACGCTGAAGTACTGGTTGTACATCGGGAACAGCTTCATGCCGATGAACAGCACGAAACCCACGACGACCAGCGCCATCAGGAAGCCGGTCATCGAAATGCCGCCCTGCCGCTTGTGACCCACCATTGCCCCACCCCCGTCTGAAATCAGGCGCTGCATGCACCGTTGCCGCGAAGCTTAAGGGATACGCTCGCCGATGCGCGAGAAGTCCTTGAAGTTCATCCACACCAGGAACGCCTTGCCACGCAGGTGGGTCTCCGGAAGCATGCCCCAGAAACGCCCGTCCAGGCTGTTGTCCCGGTTGTCGCCCATCACCAGATAATGGCCCGCCGGCACCTCGAAGTTGCCGTCGCCCGGTCCACCCACCTCCAGCGACTGCACGAAGTTCTGCACCAGGTGACGGTGCTCGCCCAGCTGCTCCCAGGCCAGCACGCCCGGCATCACCATTTCATCGTTGCCGCTGCCGATCTGCGCCTGCGACTCCACCTGATAGGACACCGGCTGGCCGTTGATGGTCAGCACGCCGCGGTGGTAGCTGATCCGGTCACCCGGCAGGCCCACCACGCGCTTGACGAAATCGACGCCGGCATCCGGATCGTCCGGCCCCATGCCCGGGAACTTGAACACCGCGACATCGCCACGGGCGGGTTCACCGATCGCCACCACCTTCTGGTTGGTGACCGGCAGGCGCAGCCCGTAGGCGAACTTGTTGACCAGGATGAAGTCGCCCACCTTCAGCGTCGGGATCATCGAGCCGGTCGGGATGCGGAACGGCTCTGCGATGAAGCTGCGCAGGATCAGGATCGCGAGCAGGATCGGGAAGAACGCGTTGGCGTAATCGATGTACCAGGGCAGCCGGTCCTGCTCCAGCAGGCCCTGCGCCGCGGTCGCGCGGCGCTTGCGCAACACCCACTTGTCCAGCGCCCAGATCAGGCCGGAAACCAGTGTCAGCGTGACCAGGGCAATTTCGAACCAACGCATGCGGATTCCTCGATTGGATGAGCGGCGCGAGGCGCCCGGTTACTTGCTGTCCACCTGCAGCACGGCGAGGAAGGCCTCTTGCGGAATCTCCACGCGGCCCACCTGCTTCATGCGCTTCTTGCCTTCCTTCTGCTTCTCCAGCAGCTTCTTCTTGCGGGTGGCGTCGCCACCGTAGCACTTGGCCAGCACGTTCTTGCGCAGCGCCTTGACCGTGGTGCGGGCGATCACCTGCGAACCGATGGCCGCCTGGATCGCCACGTCGAACATCTGGCGCGGGATCAGGTCCTTCATCTTCTCGGTCAGCTCGCGGCCGCGGCGATCGGCATGCTGGCGGTGGCAGATGATCGAAAGCGCATCGACCTTGTCGCCGTTGATCAGCGTGTCCACACGCACGAACGGGCCCGCGTCGAAGCGCAGGAAGTGATAGTCGAGCGAGGCGTAACCTCGGCTGACGGATTTCAGCTTGTCGAAGAAGTCCAGCACCACTTCGGCCATCGGCAGCTCGTAGCTGATCTGCACCTGGCTTCCCATGTAGGTCATGCCGATCTGGGTGCCGCGCTTCTCCTCGCACAGCTTGATCACGCTGCCGACGTAATCCGGCGGCGTCAGGATGTTGGCGCGGATGATCGGCTCGCGGATTTCCTCGACCAGATTGCTCTGCGGCAGCTTGGCCGGGTTGTCCAGCGGCATCACCTCGCCATCGGTCCTGAGCACCTCGTAGACGACGGTCGGCGCGGTGGTGATGAGGTTGAGGTTGTACTCGCGCTCCAGCCGCTCCTGCACGATCTCCATGTGCAGCATGCCGAGGAAGCCGCAGCGGAAGCCGAAGCCCATCGCCTCCGAGCTCTCCGGCTCGAAGCGCAGCGCCGCGTCATTCAGGCGCAGCTTGTCGAGTGCCTCGCGCAGGTCGGGATAGTCCTCGGCATCGACCGGAAACAGGCCGGCGAACACGCGCGGCTGCATTTCCTGGAAACCGGGCAGCGGCGCCGGTGCCGGGTCGTTGGCCAGGGTCAGAGTATCGCCGACCGGCGCCCCGTGCACGTCCTTGATCGAGGCGGTGATCCAGCCCACTTCTCCGGCCCTGAGCGCCGGCAGCACCTTGCGCTTGGGGGTGAACACGCCGACCGCATCCACCTGGTGGGTTCGACCGGTCGACATCACCAGCATCTTGTCGCCGGGCTTGAGCTCACCCTGCATCACGCGCACCAGCGAGACCACGCCGAGGTAGTTGGCGAACCACGAATCGATGATCAGCGCCTGCAGCTTGTCGGTATCGCGCGGCTGCGGCGGCGGGATGCGCTGGACGATCGCCTCGAGCACGTCGCCCACGTTGAGGCCGGTCTTGGCGGAGATGGCCACCGCATCGGCCGCATCGATGCCGATGACGGCCTCGATCTCCTCCTTCACCCGATCCACGTCCGCCGTCGGCAGGTCGATCTTGTTGAGCACCGGCACCACTTCCAGTCCCTGCTCCACCGCGGTGTAGCAGTTGGCGACCGACTGCGCCTCCACGCCCTGCGCGGCATCGACCACCAGCAGCGCGCCCTCGCAGGCGGCCAGCGAGCGGCTCACCTCGTAGCTGAAATCGACGTGGCCAGGCGTGTCGATGAAATTGAGGAAGTAGGTCTGCCCGTCCTTCGCCGTGTACGGCAGCGACACCGACTGCGCCTTGATGGTGATGCCGCGTTCGCGCTCGATCGGGTTGTTGTCGAGCACCTGCGCTTCCATCTCGCGCGCGGTCAGCCCGCCACAGAGCTGGATGATGCGGTCGGCCAGCGTCGACTTGCCGTGGTCGACGTGGGCGATGATCGAGAAGTTGCGGATGTTCCGCATACTGGCGGGGGTTTCAGGCATGCGGCGGTATCCAGCCGCCCATGCGGCCCTCGTGAATTCAGCCGGTCATTATCGCACGGGCCACGGCACTGCCGCCGCGGCCCGGCTGACCTTCAGCCGCCGGCCTTGAGGCTGACGAAACGGGTGCCGCGGCGACCGCCAACCCGCAACACCAACGCATCACCCGCCTTGACCGAAGACAGCGCCTCCTGCAAGGCCGCCGCCGAGCCGACCGGCGTGCGTCCGACCTGCAGGATCACGTCGCCCGGAAACAGGCCCGCTTCTCGCGCGGCGACCGATTCCACGCCGACCACGCCGACGCCCTCGCCCGGCTTCAGGCCGAACTGGCGACGGTCATCGGCATCGAGCTCCGCGATCCGCAGGCCGAGCAAGCCGCGGCTGGCCTGGGCCTGCGACGCGGCGCCGTCATCGGCGTCCCGGCTACCGAAGCGCGGCGTGCGTTCCTCGTCCACCGCCTCCCCGAGCACGACATCGACGTTGCGCTCGCGACCGTCGCGCCACACGCCCAGGCGCACGCGCTCGCCCGGACGCAGCGCGCCCACCATCGGCGCCAGCTCGCCCGGATCGTTGACCGCGGTGCCGTTGAAGCTGCGGATGACATCGCCCGGCTGGATGCCGGCCTTGTCGGCACCGCTGCCGGCCTGCACGTTGCTGACCAGGGCGCCGCGGCTGTCGGGCAGGCGCATCGCCTGTGCCATTCCCGCGTCGATCGGCTGCATGTTCACGCCCAGCAGCCCGCGTCGCACGCTGCCGGTCTTCTTCAACTGTTCGACCGCGTTCATCGCGGTATCGATCGGGATGGCGAAGCTGATGCCCTGGAAGCCGCCGGACACGCTGAAGATCTGCGAGTTGATGCCGACCACCTCGCCGCGCGTGTTGAGCAGCGGGCCGCCGGAATTGCCGCGGTTGATCGCGACATCGGTCTGGATGAAGGGCACGTATTGCTGGCCGCCGCCGGTGTTGCGGCCGACCGCGCTGACGATGCCGGCGGTCACCGAATGATCGAGGCCGTAGGGCGAGCCGATCGCCACCACCCACTGGCCCGGGCGCACGCCACCCGAGGCGCCCAGCCGCAGTGCCGGCAGCCCGTTACCTTCGACCTTCAGCAGGGCGACGTCGGACTGCGCGTCGCTGCCCACTACCTTGGCCTTGAGTTCGCGACGGTCCGGCAGCTTCACCGTGATCTCGTCGGCGCGGTCGACGACGTGATGGTTGGTGAGCAGGTAGCCATCGGCGGAGATCAGGAAGCCGGTACCCATCGACACGCCGCGCGGTGCCTGTGGCATCGCGCCGCGCGGGCCCTGCATGCCCGGCGGGAGCGGCATGCCGAAGCGGCGCAGGATCTCGGCCATCGGGTCATCACCCGCGTACTGCGACTGTCGTGGCGCGATCCTCGCCTCCACGCTGACCACGCCGGGTCCGACCCGCTCCACCAGACGGGTGAAATCCGGCAGCCCGGTGACCAGCTCGGGGGCCGGCGTCTGCGGTGCGGTGGAAACGATCGGAGTGGCCGCGGCATCCGCGGGTGCTGCCGCCTGCTGCGCGCAGGCGGCGGGCAGGACCAGCACGCCGGCGGTGGCGAGGGCAGTCAGGGGAACCAGGACGAACGGTTGCAGCAGTTTCTTCATCGGACGGGTCGCGACGGTCATGCAGGGAATTGGATAAACGCTGGAGAATCGGGGCGTGCGCTCAGTCAGCTTGCGCGCCGGGCTCCGGCAGCGTGGCAGCGAACGGCGAGAACGCGGCACTGCGTTCGACCCGTGCGTTGAACGTGGAAGTGGACGTGCCGGGGATCGCCGCGCGTGGCCAGGGCCTCGCCGCCGGGGGCTGGAAGGGGTCGGTCGCTGCCACCGGGGGAG
>JAEXBT010000094.1 GCA_023393895.1 Pseudomonadota bacterium | reverse complement strand
CTCTTGTTGAGGTAGAGCTCGAAGATCTCGTCCTTGGACATCTCCTGCTCGATCTTCCGCGCCAGCAGGATCTGGGCGAACTTGGCGCGGAAATCGCGGCGCTGGTCCTCCTGGTAGAACATCTTGGCGACCTGCATCGTGATGGTCGAGCCGCCGGGGATGCGCCGGTCGCTGGTGGTCGCCATCAGCCAGACCGCGCGGGCGATGCCCTTGAAGTCGACGCCTTCGTGCTGGTAGAAACTCGCGTCCTCGGCGGCCAGGAAGGCGTCCTTGACGGACTTCGGCACTTCCTCGATGCGGATCGGGTAGCGGCGGCCCTCGCCGAAGATGGCGATCAGGCGGCCATCGCGCGAATAGACCTGAAGCGGTTCCTGCAGCTCCGTGGTGCGCAGCGTCTGCGCGTCGGGCAGGTCACTGGCGATCCGCGCGTAGACGACCCCGGCCACGATGGCGCCGACCACGGCCAGCACCGCGAGCGCGGCCAATCCCCAAGCCAGGATGCGTCGGAAACGTGACATGGGTCCTCAACTTCGTGCCTGAGTCGGTCAAGCGGACCAGTATATGCCGCCTGCGTGAACGACCGAAGACGGCCGGGTCCAGAGTGGTTGAAGAATTTGCCGGAACCCATTGATTTGTAATCCGGTTATTGTATCGTTGCAAAAATTCCGTTACGAATCGACGGGTGGGGGTGCATCATGTGCCGCCCGATGGGGAGGAAGGCTGCGTGAGATTTGTCAGGAATACCCAGGCGCCGATGATCGGTGTCGACATCAGCTCGACTTCGGTCAAGCTGCTGCAATTGTCGCGCGTGGGCGACCGTTACCGCGTCGATTACTTCGCGGTCGAAACCCTGCCGCCCAACTCGGTGGTGGAGAAGAACATCGTCGAGATCGAGCGCGTGGCGGAGGCGGTCAAGCGCGCCTACGACCGTTCCGGCAGCAAGGCCACGCTGGCCGCCGCCGCGGTGGCCGGCGCCTCGGTGATCACCAAGCAGATCCCGATGCCCGAAGGCCTGGGCGAGGACGATCTGGAAGCGCAAGTCGAGCTGGAGGCGGCCAACTACGTGCCGTACCCGATCGACGAAGTGCGGATCGACTTCGAGCCGCTGGGCCCGTTGCCCGGCACGCCGGGCATGCAGCAGGTGCTGCTGGTCGCGGCGCGCTCCGAGGATGTCGAGGCGCGGCAATCGGTGCTGGAACTCGCCGGTCTCAAGCCGAAGGTGATGGACGTCGAGTCCTTCGCGGTCGAGAACGCCTTCACCCTGATGAACGCCGGGCTCAAGGTGCCGCAGGGCGGGTTGGTCGCGCTGGTGGACATCGGCGCTTCGATGACCACGCTCAGCATCCTCCGCGACGGACGCAGCCTCTACGCCCGCGAGCAGGGCTTCGGTGGCCGCCAGCTGACCGAACAGATCGCCAGCCGCTACAGCCTGGGCTGGGAGGACGCGGTCCGCGCCCAGCGCATGGGCGGCCTGCCCGATGACTACGAGACCGAGGTGCTGGAACCGTTCCGCGGCACGCTGGCCCAGCAGATCAGCCGCCTGCTGCAGTTCTACTACGCCAGCAGCGAGTACAACCGCGTCGACCTGATCGTGCTTTCCGGCGGCTGCGCGTCCATCCCGGGCATCGCGCAGGAAGTCGAGGAGAACCTCGGCGTGCCGACGGTCATCGCCAACCCACTGGCGCAGATGACGCTGGGCCCGCGCGTGCAGGCGCAGGCGCTGGCGCAGGACGCACCGGCGCTGATGATCGCGTGCGGCCTGGCCCTGAGGAGCTTCGACTGATGGTGCGGATCAACCTACTTCCGTGGCGCGAAGAGCGCCGCAAGCAGCGCCAGAAGGAATTCCAGCTGATCATCGCGGGTGCCGTCGGCGCCGCGCTGCTGCTGGTCGGCCTGATCTGGGGCTGGTTCAACGGCCAGATCGATGGGCAGCGGGACCGCAATGCGTTCCTCGAGGGCGAGATCAAGCAGGTCGAAGCGCAGATCAAGGACATCGAGGGCCTCAAGCAGCAGCGCGAAGCCCTGCTCAACCGCAAGCAGGTGATCGAGGAACTGCAGGCCAACCGCTACCAGATGGTGCACCTGTTCGACGCCATCATGCGCACGGTGCCCGAGGGCCTGATGCTGACCGCGCTCAAGCAGGAAGGCGACACCCTCACCCTGCAGGGCCGCGCGCAGTCCAATGCGCGGGTCGCCACCTACATGCGCAACCTGGAGAACGCCGGCTGGATGAAGAATCCGGACGTCACCGTGATCGAGGCCTCGCAGGGCGGCGGCAACGCGCCTGCACCCGCCGCCGCCACGGGCGGTGCCGGGATGCTGCCCTACATGTTCACCATGCGGGTGACGCTGGCGAATCCGGAGGAGCCGCGTGACCCGAACGCGCCGCCGACGCCCGATCCGGTGGTGACGCAGGCGCCGGTCGAGGCCTTGCCGGTGGTGGCGCCGGTCGCGCCCGCCGCGCCGGTCCAACCGGTCCAGAACCCGCAGGCCGAAGCGGCGCAGCCCGCCACCGAAACCGCCGCTCCGCCCGCGGCAGCGGCACAGCAAGTCGAAAACGGGGGCCAGCAATGAGCGCGCGACTCGGTTCCATGAAGAAGCTGGACCTCAACAACGTCGGCAGCTGGCCGCGCAACATGCAGGTCGTGTTCGCGGTGATCGTGGCGGTGGTGATCCTGCTGCTGTCCTGGCTGCTGCTGCTGAGCGGCAAGAAGGACGAGCTGACCGCGCTCGAGGCGCAGGAAACCACGCTGCGCAAGACGTTCGAGGAGAAGCAGGGCCAGGCCGCGAACCTCGAGCCGCTGCGCCAGCAGCTCGCGCAGATGGAGCAGGAGCTTCGGCAGATGCTTCGCCAGCTGCCGAGCCGCACGGAAATGG
>JAEXBT010000041.1 GCA_023393895.1 Pseudomonadota bacterium | reverse complement strand
GGCGTGGTCGGCAACCTCTACAAGGGCCGCGTGCAGCGGGTGATGCCGGGGATGCAGGCGGCGTTCGTCGACATCGGGCTGGAGCGCGCGGCGTTCCTGCATGCCAACGACATCCACCGTCCCAACGCCGCGATCGGCAACGACGACCGCCACCTCGAAGAGCCGGTGACCCCGGCACCGAGCCGGCCGATCACCGAGCTGTTGCGCGACGGCCAGGAAGTCGTGGTGCAGGTGCTGAAGGACCCGATCGGCAGCAAGGGCGCGCGCCTCACCACGCAGATCAGCATTCCTTCCCGTTACCTGGTGCTACTGCCGCAGTCGCGGGTGATTGGGGTCTCGGCGAGGATCGAGGACGAGGAAGAACGCACGCGGCTGAAGACACTGGTCGGTGAACTATCGGTGCCCTCGGCGGCCGGTTACATCGTCCGCACCAACGCCGAGGGCCAGCCTTCGGAAGCGCTGGCCGAGGACATCGCCTACCTGAGTCGCGTCTGGGCCCTGATCGACCGGCGTGCCCGCGAGTCGCGGGTGGGCGAATGCGTGTACGAGGACCTCAGCCTGCCGCTGCGCGCGGTGCGCGACCTGATCCGCCGGGACGTGGAGAAGGTGCGCGTGGATTCACGCGAGACCTACGAGAAGCTGCGTGCGTTCGCCGCGCAGTACATGCCGGGACAGCCCGAGGGGGGCGATGACGGCTTGGCCGACAAGATCGAGCACTACGCCGGGCAGCGCCCGATTTTCGACCTCTACGGCGTGGAGGACGAGATCCAGCGCGCGCTTCAGAAGGAGGTGCCGCTGAAATCCGGCGGCTACCTGGTCATCGACCAGACCGAGGCGATGACCACCGTTGACGTCAACACCGGCAGCTTCCTCGGCCAGCGCACGCTCGAGGAAACGGTGTTCCGCACCAACCTCGAGGCGGCGCAGTCGGTCGCGCGGCAGCTGCGGCTGCGCAACCTCGGCGGCATCATCATCATCGACTTCATCGACATGCACGATCCCGAGCATCGCCGCCAAGTGCTGCGCACGCTGGAGAAGTCGCTGGCCAAGGACCACGCCAAGACCACGGTCTACGATTTCTCCCCGCTGGGGCTGGTGGAGATGACCCGCAAGCGCACGGTCGAGAGCCTGCAACGCCAGCTCTCGGAAGCTTGCGGCGAATGTGGCGGGCGTGGCACGGTCAAGACTACCGAGACGGTGACCTACGAGATCTTCCGCGAGGTGACCCGCGCGGTGCGCCAGTTCGAGGCCGAGCGCCTGCTGGTGATCGCCTCGCCGGCGGTGGTGAACCGGATCACCGAGGAGGAATCGGTGGCGGTCGCCGAGCTCGAGGAGTTCCTCGGCAAGTCGATCCGCTTCCAGTCTGACGAGCAATACCAGCAGGAGCAATACGATGTGGTCCTGCTCTAGCCGCAGGGCCGGCTGATGCCGACGCCGTTGCGCCGCGGACTGCGCTTTGCAGGCAAGTCCGCCTGGTACACGTTCGCGCTGCTGGCGTTGCTGCTGGCGGTGACGGTGGGCGCCGCCACCCAGGGGCTGCGCTGGCTGGAGGCGAACCCGGCGCCGGTCGCGCAGTGGCTGTCGGCCCGCGCGAAGCAGCCGGTGGCGTTTTCCGCGCTGCGTGCGGAGTGGACCCGGCGCGGACCATTGCTCAGTCTCAGTGATCTGCGCATCGGCCCGGGCGCCGATGCGATCCCGATGGGTCAGGCCGAGGTGCTGGTGGCGCCCTACAGCGGCTGGCTGCCGGGACGGCGCTTCACCGAACTGCGCCTGCATGGCCTGGCGCTGACACTCGAGCGCAATGCCGCCGGCGAATGGCATGTGCGCGGACTGCCCGGGCAGGGGGGCGCCAGTGATCCGCTGGACACGCTCGAGGGCCTTGGCGAACTGCAGGTGATCGGTGGCCAACTGCGGATCGTCGCGCCCGGAACGGACGTTGAGGTGCCGCGCATCGACCTGCGCGTGCAGGTCAACGGTCCCCGCGTGCGTGCGGGGGTGCGCGCGTGGTCGGCTCGAGGAGGCGAACCGCTGCAGGCCAGCCTCGACATCGATCGCGAGAATGGAAACGGACGCATGCACGCAGGTGCGCGCCGGCTCGACCTCGCTGGCTGGTCCAGCCTGCTGCGCTGGCAGGGCGTGATGCTGGTGGCGGGGCAGGGACAGGCGCAGGCCTGGCTGCAGCTTGCGGGACACCGTGTGGCTTCCGTGACCACGCTGGGGGATTTGCGTGAGGTGGCACTTCAGCCGGTGGCGCCGACCCCCGGCGCGACTGCCGAAGTGCGCTTCGAGCGGCTGCGGCAACGCACCCGCTTCGCCCGCGAAGGCGATGGCTGGACGCTGCAGGCACCGCAGCTGGCCTGGACCCAGGGCGGCCGTGAAACGCGGCTGGATGGCATCGGTGTGCGCAGCGAAGGCGCGCGCTGGGCGGCGCATGCGGAACAGGTCGTGCTCGGCCCGCTGCTGTCGGTGCTCGATCTCAGCGACCGCCTGCCGACCAGCCTGCGTCACTGGCTCGGGCGTGCGCAACCGCAGGGCGTGCTGTCGGCGATCCAGGCGCGTGGCGAAGGCAGGCAGCTCACCGCGTTCGGGGCGCGCGCAGAAGGCCTCGGCTTCCGGCCGGTGGGCGATGCGCCGGGTCTCACCGGCGTCGCCGGCACGCTCGATGGCGATGGTGATGCACTGTCGCTGCAGCTCGATCCCGCCGCGGAGATGGTGTTCGACTGGCCGCGCGGCTTTGGCGTGTCGCACCCGATCACTGCCCGTGGGCGGATCTCGCTGTGGCGCGAAGGCGAGGGAGTGAGACTGGGCACCGACAATCTCCATCTGGATGGCAACGGCTATCGTGCCGATGCGCGGGGCGGGCTGTGGTTCCAGAACGATGGCACCCGGCCGTGGATCGACATCGCCGCCCGCATCGACGGCGCCGAAGTGCCGGTCGCGAAGAAGTTCTGGATCCGCCACCTGATGCCGCAGCCGGCGATCGACTGGCTGGACATGGCGCTGGTCGGCGGCCGGGTGCAGAACGCCCGTGCGATCGTCAGTGGCGACCTCGACGACTGGCCATTCACAGGCAACAACGGCCGCTTCGAGGCGCGCGCGGACATCGCCAACGGCCAGCTGCGCTTCCAGCAGGACTGGCCGGCGATACAGGCCGCCAGCCTGCATGCGGCATTCATCGGTCCCGGCATGAAGGTGACAGGCAGCGGCACGCTTTCGGGCGTGAGAGTGGATGCGGTGACCGCGGAGATCCGTGATTTCGGCAAGGGCGGGCTCGCGATCGGTGCCAATGGCCGGGGCGACGCCGCACAGCTGCTTGCCCTGCTGCGCGCCAGTCCGCTGGAGAAGCGTCTTGGCAGCACGTTCGCGCGCGTGGGTGCCAGCGGCCCGGCGGCGGTGACGTTCTCGCTGTACCAGCCGCTGCATCGCGCCGATCCGCCGCAGCGCATTGCCGGCAGCGTGGAACTGCAAGGCGCGACGCTCAGCGAGCGCGAACTCAACCTCGGCTTCCGCAACGTGCGCGGTGCCGCGCGCTACGACGGCCAGGGTTTCACCGCCGAACGCCTGGCGGTGGTGCACGAAGGCCAGGCCGGCAGGCTCTCGCTCCGGGCGGGCGACACGCATGTGCGCACGCGCGGCAACGCCTTCGAGGGCGAACTGGCGGCGAGCATCGGCAGTGATGCGCTGTTGGCGCGCGCGCCGGACATGGCCTGGCTCAAGCCCTACCTGCAGGGACGCTCGGAATGGGCGGTGGAAGTCGCCTTGCCGGTGAACGCGGATGCAGCACGCGCCCGACCCAGCCAGCTTCGCCTCACGTCGAACCTGGTCGGCACCGCGATCCGCCTGCCGCCGCCGCTCGGCAAGCCCGCGGGCGAGGCGCTTCCAGCCGAAGTGCGCATCCCGATGCCGGTCGATGGCGGCGAGATCGATGTCGTGCTTGGTCGGCGACTGGCGCTGCGCGCGCACAGTCGCGGCGGACGTACCGGCATCCGTGCGCAGCTGGGCGCAACCCGCGTCGATGGCCCGGTACCCGCGCAGGGTTTGATGATCGAAGGTCGGGCCGGTGAAGTGGATGCGCTCTCGTGGGCCGGCTTCGCCAGTGATCGGGGCAGCGGCGGTGGCGGTGGCGGTGGCGGTATCGGGCCGGTGCGGATCGATGTGCAGGCCGACCGGTTGCTGCTGCTCGGCCAGCGCTACGCGAACACCCGCTTGCGGCTGGCACCTTCCCCCACGGGCAATCGCGTGCAGGTGGAAGGTGGCGGAATCAGCGGCAGTCTCGATATCCCCAGCGCCGAGGGTGCGATCGTGAGCGGGCGCTTCGCGCGTGCGGATTTCGTTCTGGGTCGCGCACCGACCACGGGCACACGCGCTCCCGCCGCGGGCGCGACCGACGAGGAAATCAATCCGGCGCGGGTGCCGCCGCTCGACATCGCCATCCAGGACATGCGGGTCAACGGCAACACGCTCGGCACGTTGGCGTTGCAGACCCGACCGACGCCGGCGGGTCTCACCATCGAGTCGCTGCAGTTGCGCGCGCCGAACCAGTCGATCGATGTGCAAGGCAGTTGGACCGGGCGTGGATCCACCGCGCAGACGCGGCTGCAGGCGCAGCTGCGCAGCTCGGACTTCGGAGCGCTGGCCGGACGCATGGGGTTCGCGGGGCAGATCAAGCAGGGCCGCGGCGAGATGGCGATGTCGCTGGCTTGGCCCGGCGCGCCATCGGCATTCACGCCGGCAAGGCTGCAGGGCGAACTCGGCGTCAACGTGCGTGATGGCCAGCTGGTGGAACTCGAGCCCGGCGCAGGCCGGCTGCTCGGGTTGTTCAGCATCACACGGCTGCCGCAGCGGCTGACGCTGGATTTCCGCGATTTCTTCGACAAGGGCTTCGCCTTCGACCGCATCGAGGGCAAGGTCGCGTTCGGCGATGGACTGGCGCGCAGCCAGGGTTTGGTGATCGAAGGGCCCGCCGCGGCGATCGACATCGCCGGCAGCGCGAACATGGTGAGCCAGCGCTTCGACCAGACGATCGAGGTGAAGCCACGCACCGGCAACCTGCTGACCGTGGCCGGCGCGCTCGCAGGTGGCCCGGTGGGAGCGGCGGTGGGCGCGGTTGCCAACGCGGTGCTGAAGAAACCGCTGTCCGAAGTCGGTGCCAAGACCTACCGCGTCACTGGCCCGTGGGACAATCCCAAGGTCGAGGTCGTGCAGCGCGCGCGCGCGGCCGGCACGCAGCAGAACTGAGGAAAACGACATCGCATGAGCCAGGCACTCGCCATCGCCGAAACCCGTTTGCTGACGCCGACCGGGTTGTCGATCGCAGACATCGAAAAGACCTTCTCCACGCTGCTGGCAAGCGGCGCGGACTTCGGCGACCTGTACTTCCAGCACGGCCGTCGCGAGAGCTGGTCGATGGAGGATGGCACCGTCAAGGATGGCGCGCACTCGATCGAGCAGGGCGTGGGCGTCCGTGCGATCAGCGGCGAGAAGACCGGTTTCGCCTACTCGGGCGAGATCGATGCGGCTGCATTGCTGGCGGCGGCCGGTTCCGCGCGCGCGATCGCCCGCGATGGCAGCGCGATGCAGGCGCGGCAGCTGTCCACACGCGGCACGTCGCTGCTGTACGCGGCCGATGACCCGATCGACGCGATGGGCAACGAGGCGAAGGTGGAAGCGCTGCGGCGCGTCGATGCCTTGCTGCGCGCCGCCGATCCGCGCGTGCAGCAGGTCATGGTGAGCCTGTCGGCGGCGGTGGACACCGTGCTGGTCGCCCGCTCCGATGGCGTGCTTGCCGCCGACGTGCGCCCGCTGGTACGGATGAACGTGCAGGTGATCGTCGAGCAGGATGGCCGCCGCGAGTCGGGCTACGCCGGTTTTGGCGGCCGCTATTCGTACGCGCAGCTGCTGGGTGATGGTCAGCCGGAGAAGTTCGCGCGCGAGGCGCTGCGGCAAGCGCTGGTGAACCTTGAGGCCGTCGATGCGCCGGCGGGGTTGATGCCGGTGGTGCTCGGAAACGGCTGGACCGGCGTGCTGCTGCACGAGGCGGTCGGGCACGGTCTGGAGGGCGACTTCAACCGCAAGGGCACCAGCACCTATGCCGGGCGCATGGGGCAGCGGGTGGCTGCGCCGGGCGTCACCATCGTCGATGACGCGACGCTGGCGGGGCGCCGCGGCTCGCTCAACATCGACGACGAGGGCACGCCGACGCAATCGACATCGCTGATCGAGGACGGCGTGCTGACCGGCTACATGCAGGACACGCTCAACGCGCGGCTGATGGGGATGCCGCCGACCGGCAACGGCCGCCGCGAGTCGTATGCGCACCTGGTGATGCCGCGGATGACCAACACCTACATGCTGGCCGGGCAGGACGATCCGCAGGACATGATCCGATCGGTCAAGCGTGGGTTGTACGCGGTGAACTTCGGTGGCGGGCAGGTGGACATCACCAGCGGCAAGTACGTGTTCTCGGCGACCGAGGCCTACCTGATCGAGGACGGCCGGGTGACCGCGCCGGTGAAGGGCGCGACCCTCATCGGCAACGGGCCGGAGACGATGCAGAAGGTGACGATGATCGGCCATGATCTCGCGCTGGATGATGGCGTGGGCGTCTGCGGCAAGGATGGCCAGTCGGTGCCGGTGGGCGTCGGCCAGCCCTCGTTGAAGATCAGCGAATTGACCGTGGGCGGGACGCAAGCTTGACGCATGCCGGGATGACGAGGCAGGGTATGGGCTTCGCGCTCGACGTGGAGGCGTGCGTGATGCATCGCCGCCCGAACTTCACTTCCTCCTTCGCTCGGCGCATGCATGGCAAGCATGATGTGCTCAGGGCCAGGCGCACACTCCCGTCTTTTCAGTCGACCACGTCGCCCGCGTCATCGTCATCGAACGCCAGCTCCCCGCCAGTCGCGGTCGCATCGCCTTGGCTTGCGGCCAGCACTTCGCGATACAGCTCGCGGAACGCCCGCGGCGGCTTGCCGCGCTTGGCTTCTTCCTGCGCATTGCGCACCAGTTGGCGCAGGCGCTGGCGATCGGCATCCGGATGTTCGTCGATGAACGCAGTGAGTGCTTCGTCGCCGCCCTCAAGCAGGCGCGTGCGCCAGCCTTCGGCACGATGCATCTGGGCCACCTGCCGGCGCGAGCCCTCGCTGTTGGCATCCAGCGCGTCGCGGATCGCATCCAGCGCGGCATCGTCTTCCTTGCGCATCTGCTTGGCGAGGAAGGCCACCGCGCGCTTGCGGGCGATCGGTGCAGTGATCCGCGCGGCATCCAGGACGTGGCCACGCAGGTCATCGTCCATCGGCAGCTTGTCCAGTTCGGACGCGGTCTTGTCGACCAGAACGTGCGCCAGCGCCAGCACGTCGAGCGCCGCGCGCCGCTGTGCGCTGCGGCTTTCGGAGAGGAATTCGCCGCTTTCGTCGTCGCGTCCGCGCATCGCCAGCATCCATCGAAGAATCTGCACAGGATAAGTCATGTCCCGGATCACGCCCGTCCAAGACGACAGCGCCGCACGCATCACCCGACTCGAGGAAACCGCGCAGCGCCTGCTTGAACTCGCGGCCACGCAGGGTGCGAGCCAGGCCGAGGTGAGTTGTTCGGATTCGCGCGGCCTCAACGTCGGCGTGCGGATGGGCGAGGTCGAGACCGTCGAGTCCACGCAGGATCGCGGGATCGGTGTCACCGTGTACTTCGGCCAGCGCAAGGGCACGGCCAGCACCGGCGACGTGCGGGACGAGAGCCTGCGCGCCACCGTCGAGCAGGCCTGCGCGATCGCCCGGCACACCGAGGACGATTCGGCCGCCGGGCTTGCCGATGCCGAACTGATGGCCAGGGAGCTGCGCGAGTTCGACACTTGGCATCCGGCGGCGCTCGATGCCGATGCCGCGATCGAGCGTGCGCTCACCTGCGAGGTGGCTGGCCGGGCGATTGATTCGCGCATCGGCAACTCCGATGGGGCCTCGTTCGGCGGCGGCCAGTCGATCGGGGTGTATGCCAATTCGCACGGATTCATCGGCCACGAGCGCGATACCCATTACACGCTCGGCTGCGCATTGATCGCCGGCGAAGGCGAGGCGATGCAGCGCGACGGCTGGTACAGCACCGCACTGTCGCTCGGCGGCGTGGAGGATGCCGCAACAGTCGGCCGCCGCGCCGCCGAACGCGCGCTCGCGCGGCTGGATCCGCGCAGCGTGCCGACCGGCGCGGTGCCGGTGATCTTCAGCGCGGAAGTCGCACGCGGCCTCATCGGACACTATCTTTCCGCGGTCAGCGGGGGCGCGCTCTACCGGCGCGCGAGTTTCCTCTGCGACTCGGTCGGCACCCGCGTGTTCCCAGAATGGTTCGCACTGGAGGAGGATCCGTTCCTGATGCGTGGATTCCGTTCGGCGGCCTTCGACGGCGAAGGGGTGGCAACGCGGCGCTCGCACCTGGTGGAGGGCGGCATCGTCCAGCGTTACGTGCTTGGCAGCTATTCCGCGCGCAAGCTGGGACTGGAAACCACTGCGAATGCCGGCGGCATCCACAACGTGCATGTCACCGCGAACACCGACAGCCTCGATGCGATCATCGCTGGCCAGACGCGCGCATTGCTGGTCACCGAGTTGATGGGACAGGGCATCAACCTGATCACCGGCGATTACTCGCGGGGCGCTGCCGGGTTCCTGGTGGAGAACGGAGCGATCAGCCACGCGGTCGATGGCGTCACCATTGCCGGCAACCTGCGCGCGATGTTTGATGCGATCGAGGCGGTTGGCGCCGACATCGACCCGCGCTCGCATGTCCGGACGGGCCCGATCCTTGTCGGCAGGATGACCGTCGCTGGCCAGTAGGCCGTCAGTTGACTTGCGGTGGCAGTCTTCCGCCCCGATATTG
>JAEXBT010000015.1 GCA_023393895.1 Pseudomonadota bacterium | reverse complement strand
GGTCAACCTGCAGCGCACGGTGATCCGCTCGCCGGTGGACGGCGTGGTGCTGACCCGCACGATCGAACCCGGCCAGACCGTGGCCGCCAGCCTGTCCGCGCCCGAGCTGTTCACCATCGCCGAGGATCTTTCCAAGATGAAGATCGAGCTGGCGGTGGACGAATCCGACATCGGGCAGGTCAAGGTCGGGCAGAACGTGAGCTTCGGCGCGGACGCGTTCCCCGATCGCCAGTTCCGTGGCGTGGTGGACCAGGTGCGCTTGGCCGCGACCACCACCAACAACGTCGTGACCTATCCGGTGGTGGTGTCCGTGGACAACAGCGACGGCACCCTGCTGCCCGGGCTCACCGTCAATGCGGAAATCGAGGTGAGCAAGCGCGAAGGCGTGTTGAAGGTGGCGAACGCCGCACTGCGCTACAAGCCGGCCGAGAACACCGCGGATCCGCAGGCGGCCATGCGCAGCGCGATGCAACGCGGCGCGGGCGGCAACGGCGCCAACGACGAGCTGAAGGCGGTCGCCGACGGCCTGGCGCTGCAGCCGAACCAGCAGGCGGCGTTCGATGCGGCCATGGAAGACATGCGCAAGCGCCAACAGGAACGCATGCAGCAGATGCAGCAGGCCATGGCCCAGTCGCAGCAGGGCGGCAACCGCATCACCGGCGGCGGCATGGGCGGTGGCATGCGGATGCGGACCGGGGGCGGCGATGCCGCCATGCAGGCGCAGATGCGCCAGCGCGCGCGCGAACGCATGCAGCAGCAGTTCGCGGCCTTCCGCGCGACCCTCGACGAAACGCAGAAGGCGCAGTGGGATGCCGCCATCCAGGCACAGCTCAACGCCCGCCGCGCGCCACTCTACAAGCTGGTGGACGGCGCGCCGGAAATGCGGATGGTGCGCGTCGGGGCCAGCGACGGCACCAGCACCGAGGTCTCCGGCAACATCGCCGAGGGCGACGACGTGGTGACCGGCGAACGCTCGGCTTCTGCCGCGGCGGCGGGTCGCCAGTGAGCCAGGCGGTCCCGGTCATCGCCACCCGCGACCTGCGCAAGGTCTACGCGGAAGGCACCCAGGCCGAGGTAGTGGCCCTGCGCGATGCGGACCTCGTGGTCGGCCGCGGCGAGTTCGTGGCGATCATGGGGCCGTCGGGGTCGGGCAAGTCGACGCTGATGAACCTGATCGGCTGCCTCGACACGCCGACCTCCGGCGAGTACGCCTGCGACGGCGTGGACGTGTCCACCCTCGACCGCGAACAGCTGGCGACCATCCGTCGCGAGAAGATCGGCTTCGTGTTCCAGGGCTTCCACCTGCTCACCCGCATGAGCGCGCTGGACAACGTGGCGATGCCGCTGACGTACACGGGCGTCCCCGCCGCGCAGCGCCGCGAGAAGGCGCAGTCGCTGCTGGAAACGGTGGGCCTGGGCGAGCGCTCGCACCACCTGCCGAGCGAGCTGTCGGGCGGCCAGCAGCAGCGCGTGGCGATCGCCCGCGCGCTGGTCAACGATCCGCCGATCCTGCTGGCCGACGAGCCCACCGGCGCGCTCGACAGCAAGACGGGCGAGGAAATCCTGACGCTGTTCAAGCGACTGCGCGATGCCCACCACACGGTGATCCTGATCACCCACGACGCCCACGTCGCGACCCATGCGGACACGGTCTACGAAATCTTCGATGGCGTGCTCAGCCGCCAGGGAGGCCCGGCATGAGATTCCGCGACATCTTGGGGACCGCGTTCAACGCGTTGCGCGGCAACTGGCTGCGCAGCGCGCTGACATCGCTGGGCGTGATCATCGGCATCGCCGCGGTGATCGTGATGGTGTCGATCGGGCAAGGCACCCAACAGGAAATCGACAAGATGGTGTCCGGGCTGGGCAGCCAGCGGCTCGACATTTCCCCTGCCGGCGGGCGCGGGAGCGGCGGCGCGCGGATGAGCGCGGCGAGCTTCTTCACGCTCTCCGTGGGCGATGCCGAGGCGATCCGCGAGGAGATCCCCGAAGTGCAGCTGGTGACCGGCGTGCTGCGCGGCGGCGCGCAGGTGGTGTTCGCCGAGAACAACGCCTCCACCAGCTGGCAGGGCGTGCAGCCGGATTTCTTCGAGATCAACGGCTGGGAGATCGGCGAAGGCAACCTGTTCCCGGCCGAGGATTACGGCGGCAACGGCCGCAGCGTGATCATCGGCGATACCGTGCGCCGTACCCTGTTCGGCGAGGATTCGGGCATCGGCCAGACCATCCGCCTCGGCCGCACGCCGCTGACGGTGATCGGCACGCTCGCCCCGAAGGGCCAGGGCGGCTTCGGACAGGACCAGGACGACATCGTGATGGTGCCGCTGGAAACCGGCCGTCGCCGGCTGCTCGGCAGCAAGGGCCTGCCGCCGGGCGCGGTGATGCAGATCGCGCTGGCAGTGGCGGACGTGCGCGACATCGAATACGTGCAGGGCGAGGTGGAAGCCCTCCTGCGCCAGCGCCACGACATCCAGCCCGGCGCCGAGGACGATTTTGCGGTGCGCAACATGAGCCAGATCATCGCCACCCGCACCGCCACCACCAACCTGATGTCGAAGCTGCTCGGGGCCGTGGCCGGTGTGTGTCTGGTGATCGGCGGCATCGGCATCATGAACATCATGCTGGTCAGCGTGACCGAGCGCATCAAGGAAATCGGCCTGCGGATGGCCGTGGGCGCGGGGCCGCGCGCGGTGCGCATGCAGTTCCTCACCGAGGCCATGCTGATCTCGCTGATCGGTGGGGTGATCGGCATCGCCATCGGCATCGTCGGCGCGCTCGTGGTCGGCAAGATCGGCTCGTTGCCGGTGGCGCTGAACGCCCAGGTCATTACCCTCGCTGCCACGTTCTCCATCGTGACCGGCTTGTTCTTCGGCTATTACCCGGCCCGGAAGGCCTCGTTGCTGGACCCGATCGAAGCCTTGCGCTCGCAGTGACCCCGGGTTCGCCAGCGGGCCGGCCTGCGGGGCCGCCCAGGGCGCTCCGGACGGAGGTTTGACGGGCGCTGTGGCAGAATTGCGCGGTTTCCGTGCTTCCGTCCACCATGTCGATCCGATCCTTCGAGTCCACGCACCGGGCCTGCCGCCGTGGCTGACAGTTACGGCCACCTGCCGCGCGGCCCGCGGGGGATCTTCCGTGCCGCGCTCTGGTCGATGAAGGGCCTGCGCGCGGCGTGGCTGCATGAATCCTCCTTCCGGCTGGAAGTGGTGGCGTTCGTGCTGCTGGCGCCGGCGGGGTGGACGCTGGGCGAAACCGGCGTGGAACGCGCCCTGCTGGTCGGGTCGCTGTTGCTGGTGATCGCGGCCGAACTGCTCAATTCCGCCATCGAGGCGGTGATCGAGCGCTACGGGCCGGAATTCCACGAACTCGCGGGGCGCGCCAAGGACATGGGGTCCGCGGCGGGCTTCGTGCTGATGATGAACGTGCTGCTGACGTGGGGCGCGATCCTGCTCCCCCGCTTCCTGCACCCCTGACAGACAAGGCTTCCGATGGATCTCAGTTTCCTCTCCGACCCCAATGCCTGGTTGACCCTGATCACGCTCTCCGCGCTCGAGATCGTGCTCGGCATCGACAACCTCGTGTTCATCTCGATCGCCGTCGGCAAGCTGCCCGAGCACCAGCACCGTGCCGATCAGCAGGATGAAGGCCAGCGCCAGCATCTTGATCGTCGGGTTGGCGTCGATGAAGCGGCCGAGCGGGTTGGCCGCCAGCAGCATCACCGCCACCGCCAGCAGGATGGCGAACACCATGATCGGGATGTGCTCGGCCATGCCCACCGCGGTGATGACCGAGTCGAGCGAGAACACGATGGCGATGACCGCGATCTGCGCGATCACCACCCAGAACACGCCCGATGCCTTGCGGGTGCGCGGATCCTCGTCCTCGCCGCCGGTGATCAGTTCGCGGATTTCCATGATGCCCTTCACCAGCAGGAACGCCCCGCCGATGATCAGGATCAGGTCGCGCACCGAAATGC
>JAEXBT010000244.1 GCA_023393895.1 Pseudomonadota bacterium | reverse complement strand
ATACCAGCGTGGCCTGCGCGCGTGGCAGCTGGTCTACCTTCCACTCGCCTTCCTTGTCGCCGGCCCGGATGCGGGCGACATCCCCGCGCTTGTACAGGCTGGCCGGGGTGCGGCCGGGCCAGGGACGTCCGGCTGCCGCCGGCAGCACGATGCGCTCGCCGCGCGCGTTGACCACGGTCGCGCTGCCGTCCTTGTCGGTTTCCACCACCACCACGGCCATCAGGCCGGCCTGTGTGGGCAGGGGCGAGAGGCGCGTGGCCACCTGCGCGTCGGTTTCGTCCGTGCGCAGTTCGAAATGCTGCTCGACGCTGCGCCAGCCGTGTCGATGGTCGTAGATCCGCAGGCCGCTGCGGATGGCCGCGTCGGCGGCGGCCTGCAGGCCCGGGTCGATGGTGGTGGTGACGTGGTAGCCGCTGGTCAGCGCGGCGTCGCCATAGCGCTGGATCATTTCCTGCCGGACCATCTCCGCCACGTACGGCGCGTAGACCTCCACCGGGCGCTCGTGGGGCTTGGCGTGCATCGGCTCGGCGGCGGCCTCGGCGGCCTGCGCCTGGCTGATCATCCCCAGTTCGACCATCCGCGGCAGGATGTAGGCGTTGCGGCGTTCCAGATTGCGCTCGGGATTGCTGATCGGGTTGGCGCTGGAGGGGAACTTGGGCGTGCCCACCAGCGTGGCCAGTTCGCCCAGCGTCAGGGTGTCCAGCGTCTTGCCGTAATAGAACTCGGCGGCGGCCGCGATCCCGTAGGAACGGTTGCCGAAGAAGCTCTTGTTGAGGTACAGCTCGAGGATCTGATCCTTGCCGAGTTCCTGCTCGATCTTGCGGGCCAGGAGGATCTGCGCGAGCTTGGCGCCGTAATCGCGCTTCTGGCCTTCCTGGTAGAACATCTTGGCGACCTGCATGCTGATCGTCGAACCGCCCGGCACCCTGCGGTCGCTGGTGGTCAGCGTCAGCCATACCGCGCGGGCGATGCCCTTGAAGTCGACGCCCTTGTGCCGGTAGAACTCCGCGTCCTCGGCGGCGATGAACGCGTCCTTCACCTGCTGTGGCACCTCGCTGATGTCCACCGGGTAGCGGCGTCCCTCGCCGAACATCGCCATCAGCTTGCCGTCCTTCGAGTAGACGTAGAGCGGCTCCTGCAGCGAGGTGTCACGCAGCGACTGCACATCCGGCAGGCGCGATGAGAGCGTGGTGTAGAGGATACCGCCCCCCACCAGGGCCAGCAGGGCCAAGGCGAGGAAGGCCAGTGCGCTCCAGCGGAGAACGCGACGGAATCGGGACATGGTCAAGCGGCTCCCAGCCACCCGGCGAAACAGTCGGCCAGTATACGGGTCATCCCGAAAATCCGAGGCAGTCCACACTTTCGTAGTTCTGAAGGAATGCCCCGGAACTGTTTGATTTGACTTGAGGTATTGTGCGCAAGTGAAAACTCCGTTATGAATGGCGCGGGATCCAGCCCGCCGGGCGGGTTCACTGGGGAGAAATTTGCGTGAAATTCGTCAGGAATAGCCCGACGGCATTGATTGGCGTCGACATCAGTTCGACCGCCGTCAAGCTGCTGCAGCTGGCGCGAACCGGGGATCGGTACCGCGTCGAGCACTATGCGGTAGAGCCGCTGCCGGCCAATGCCGTGGTCGACAAGGCCGTGGTCGAGATCGACCAGGTGGCCGATGCCATTCGTCGCGCAGTCGAGCGCTCGGGCACACGGAGCCGCAACGCCGCCGCCGCCGTGGCCGGCTCCGCGGTGATCACCAAGCTGATCCCGATGCCGGCAGACCTCAGCGAGGACGAACTGGAAGCGCAGGTCGAACTCGAGGCCGCCAACTACATTCCGTATCCGATCGATGAGGTGAACATCGACTTCGATGTCGCCGGCCCGATGCCCGGCGCGGCGGAGATGCAGCAGGTGCTGCTGGTCGCCGCCCGCTCCGAGGATGTCGGCACGCGCCAGTCGGCGCTCGAGCTGGGCGGCCTTGACGCGAAGGTGATGGATGTGGAGGCGTTCGCGATCGAGAACGCGTTCGAACTGATGCGCCCGGCGCTCAACCTGCCGGCAGGCGGGCTGGTGGCGCTGGTGGACATCGGCGCGTCGACCACCAACCTCAACATCCTCCGTGAAGGCCGCAGCCTCTACTCGCGCGAGCAGGCCTTCGGCGGCCGCCAGCTGACCGAGGAAATCATGCGCCGCTACGGCCTGACCTATGAGGAAGCCGGTCGTGCCAAGCGTGTGGGCGGGCTGCCGGAGAGCTACGAATACGAAGTGCTGGAGCCGTTCCGTGAAACCCTGGCGCAGCAGGTCAGCCGCCTGCTCCAGTTCTACTATGCCAGCAGCGAGTACAACCGCGTGGACCAGATCGTGCTGTCGGGCGGTTGTGCCTCGATTCCCGGTGTCGCTGCCCAGGTCGAGGAGCAGCTCGGCGTGTCGACGGTCGTGGCCAATCCGCTCGCGCAGATGACGCTCGGCCCCCGCGTGCAGGCTCAGGCGCTGGCGCAGGATGCGCCTTCGTTGATGATCGCCTGCGGCCTGGCACTGAGGAGCTTCGACTGATGGTCCGGATCAACCTCCTTCCGTGGCGCGAGGAGCGTCGCAAGCAGCGCCAGCAGCAGTTCTACATGCTGATGGGTGGCGCGGTCGGTGCGGGCGTGCTCGCCTCGTTGCTGATCTGGAGCTACCTCAACGGCCAGGTGTCCGGCCAGCAGGATCGCAACGCCTTCCTGGAGGGCGAGATCAAGAAGGTCGAGGCGCAGATCAAGGACATCGAGGAACTCGAAGCCAAGCACGCCGCGCTCCTGGCGCGCAAGGAAGTGATCGAGAAGCTGCAGGGTGATCGCTACAAGATGGTCCACCTGTTCGATGCCCTGATGCGCACCGTGCCAGATGGCCTTGTCCTGACCGGCCTGAAACAGGAAGGCGAGCGGATGACGCTCGAGGGCCGCGCGCAGTCCAACGCGCGTGTCGCCAGCTACATGCGCAACCTTGAAAACGCGGGCTGGATGAAGAGCCCGCAGGTGACCGTCATCGAGGCCAGCCAGCCGCAGTCGACGACCCAGGGCGGCGCGGCTCAGGGTGCCGACACGTCAGCCGGCAACGCCGCTGCTGTGCTGCCGTACATGTTCACGATGACGGTGACCCTGGCCAATCCGAACGAGCCGCGCGATCCGAACGCGCCGCCCACGCCGGACCCGATCCCGATCCAGGCACCTGCGGCCATCGTTCCGGCTCCGGTAGCGCCGGCGGAAGCACCCGTCGCGCCCCAGGGAAGCCAGCCAGCGCCGACGCCGACGCCGGCGACACCGGTACAACCCCAGGCTGCCAGTCCAGGCACACCCCCGCCCTCGCAGCAGGAGTTGCAGTGATGAGTGCGCCGCGCAAGAAGCTCGACATCAACAACATCGGCAGCTGGCCGCGGAACATGCAGATGGTGGCGGCCGGCGTGGTCGCGGTGTTCATCCTGTTGCTGGCCTACCTGCTGCTTTTCCGTGGCAAGAAGGAAGAGCTGACCAAGCTGGAGGCGCAGGAGTCCACGTTGCGGCGCACCTTCGAGGAGAAGCAGGGCCAGGCGGCCAACCTGGAGCCGCTCAAGCAACAGCTGGCCCAGATGGAGCAGGAACTGCAGCAGATGCTGCGGCAGTTGCCCAGCAAGACCGAGATGCCCAACCTCATCGTCGACATTTCGCAGACGGCGCTGGCGTCGGGCATCCGCAACGAACTGTTCCAGCCGCAGCCGGAGCAGCCGCAGGAGTTCTATGCCGAGCAGCCGATCCAGATCCGCATGGTCGGCAACTACCACCAGTTCGGCGCCTTCATGAGTGGCGTGGCCTCGTTGCCGCGCGTGGTGATCATGACGATGCACAACATCGCGCTGACTCCGCGTGACCGTTCCGGCAACCTCGTGATGGAAGGCACCGTTCGGACGTACCGCTATCTGGACGAGAACGATCCGCAGGACAAGCAGTCGCTCGATGCCGCAGCCGAAGCCGCCAAGGCCAAAGCCGCCGAGGCGGCCAAGGCAAAGCGTGGCAAGGCGAAGCCCAAGCCGGAGGCCACCCCATGAAGATGATCAAGGTGTCGCGCCGGGGCGCACTCGCAGTGATGGTGATGCTGTCAGCAGCGGCGTGCACGCGTACCATCACCGATACGCCGGGTACTGCACCCAATCTGGTCGATTGGGTCGCTGAAGTGCGGGCGCGACCCGCACCGCCGCTGAAGCCCATTCCGGCGATCAAGCCCTTCGAGTCCTTCCAGTTCGATGGACGCGGTTTCCGCGACCCCTTCGATGCGCAGGCCGTGCAGGACACCAGTGGCGGACTGCGTCCGAACTCGGATCGCCGCCGCCAGCCGCTGGAGATGTTCCCGCTTGACGCGCTCGACATGGTCGGCACGCTCGGCTCGGGCCGTGGAATCGTGGCGCTGGTGATGGCGCCGGACAAGGTCACTTACCGCGTACGGCCCGGCAGCTATCTGGGCCAGAGCGACGGCCGGGTGGTCGCGGTCCGCGAGGACAGGATTGAACTGATCGAACTGGTTGCCGACGGCGCCGGTGGATGGCTGGAACGCCCGGCCTCGATCACGCTGGAGAATCAATGATGAGGGGTATCCGCATGCAGTCTTCCACCATTCGCCGCCCGGTGCTGATTGCGGGCGTGCTGTGTGGCCTTGCCATCGCCACGGCACACGCGGCGCCGCAGAGTGCCCCGGTTCCGCAGGGTTCAACCGTGCAGGCGCCGGCACAGGTCACCAATATCGACTTCAAGCGCGGTGAAGGCGGTGCCGGCAAGCTCACTGTGAGCTTCAGCCATGACGGGGCCACGCCCGACCTGCGCAACCAGGGTGAAACCGTGGTGGTCGACCTCGGTCGCGCCGGCATCCCGGCGTCGCTGGCGCGCAGCCTGAACGTGGCCGACTTCGCCACCCCGGTGCGCAACATCGATTCCCGCAACGGTGCGGCCGGCGGGCAGATCGTCCTGGCGACTGATGGCGCCTTCGAATCGATGGCCTACCAGCGCGGCCGCGAATACATCGTCGAGATTCTCCCGCGCGCCAAGCAGTTGGCGCAGGGCGGGCTGTCCTCGACCATCGCCAGCAGTGCGCAGGTGGTGGCGGCAGGTGCCGCGCGCCCGGTCTATCGCGGCCGTCCGGTCAACTTCAACTTTCAGGACGTGCCGGTACGCACCGTCCTGCAGCTGATCGCCGAGGAATCCGGCCTCAACATCGTCGCCTCCGACACGGTGGCCGGCAACGTGACCCTCCGGCTGGTCAACGTGCCCTGGGACCAGGCGCTCGACATCATCCTGCAGGCCAAGGGTCTGGACAAGCGTCGCAGTGGCAGCGTGATCTGGGTGGCTCCGCAGGCGGAGATCGCCAAGTTCGAGCAGGACAAGGAAGAGGCCCGCATCAACCTGGAGAACCGCCAGGAGATGGTCACGGAGTACTTCCGGATCAACTATCACAACGCCATGGCGATCTACAAGGCGCTCACCGAGGCCAAGGGGATCGGCAGCGGTAACCAGGGTGCCAACAACCAGGGCCAGGGCCAGGGCCAGGGCAATCAGGAGAACGGCTTCCTGTCGCCGCGCGGCCGCATCGTCGCGGACGAACGCACCAACACCCTGATGATCAGCGACATCCCGAAGAAGGTCGAGGCGATGCGCGCCCTGATCAACGAGATCGACCGCCCGGTGGACCAGGTGGTGATTGAGGCCCGCATCGTCATCGCCACCGAGTCCTTCGCGCGTGACCTTGGTGCCCGTTTCGGCGTGGCGGGCCTGCGCACCGGCCGAAACGGCCGGCAGGCGATCAGCGGAAACCTGGAGAACAACGCGGATATCGTGAACAACGGCAATACCACGGTCCCGAGCGGGCTGGTATTCAATCTGCCGGCCAGGCCGGTGAGTGGCATCAATGCCGCGGGGCTGGCCTACACCCTGCTGGGCGCGAACTTTTCGCTGGATGTCGAGCTTTCGGCGATGCAGGAGCAGCAGCGTGGTGAGGTCATTTCCAATCCGCGCATCCTCACCACCAACCAGCGCGAGTCTGTGATCCAGCAAGGCCGCGAGATCGGCTATGTGACGGTGACCGCGGGTACCGGTGGCGTGCTGCAGCCGACCGTGGCGTTCAAGGACGTGCTGCTTGAGTTGCGGATCACCCCGACCATCACCAACGACGACCGCGTCTTCCTCAACATGAAGGTGAGCAAGAACGAGCTGGAAAGCTGGCTCAACACCTCGATCGGGCAGGTGCCGATCATCGCCAAGCGCCAGATCGACACCGCGGCCCTGATCGACAACGGCCAGACCGTGGTGGTGGGCGGCGTCTACGAATTCAGCGAGCGCGACCAGATCCGCAAGGTGCCGTTCCTGGCCGACCTGCCGATCGTGGGCCACTTCTTCAAGAACCGCGCACGCAGCACGGACAAGCTGGAGTTGCTGATCTTCATGACCCCGAAGATCCTGCGCGTGCAGCAGCGCGTCCACTGATTCCTTCGCGAGTCGATCGTGGACAGGACGGGGCCTTCGGGCCCCGTTTCGCGTTCAAGCGCCGCTGTCGCTGAACGCGCGGCGCGAGCGGGTTGAACCAAGCAGGCCGGCGATGGTCAGATGGCCGTTGCCCCCCAGATCGGCTCCCCATGGAAGCATCCGCCAACCCGCCGCCCCTGCCGTCCGCGCCTTCCGAGGGATCCGGTCGCCTGCATGAGGCATTCAAGGCCTTGCAGGCCGCGCTTTCCGAGGAAATCATCGGCCAGGCCCTGCTGGTGGAGCGCCTGCTGATCGCACTGCTCGCAGATGGTCACCTGCTGGTCGAAGGCGCGCCCGGTCTGGCCAAGACCACCGCGATCCGGGCGCTCGCCGCGCGGATCGAGGCCGAGTTCGCGCGCATCCAGTTCACCCCGGATCTGTTGCCCGCCGACCTCACCGGCACCGAGATCTGGCGGGCACAGGAGTCGCGGTTCGAGTTCCAGCCCGGCCCGGTGTTCCATTCGCTGCTGCTGGCCGACGAGATCAACCGCGCGCCTGCCAAGGTGCAATCCGCGCTGTTGGAGGCGATGGCGGAGCGACAGGTGACCGTCGGTCGCCGGTCGTATCCATTGCCGCAGCTGTTCCTGGTCATGGCCACGCAGAACCCGATCGAACAGGAGGGAACCTTCCCGCTGCCCGAGGCGCAGCTTGACCGCTTCCTGATGTACGTGCGCATCGGTTATCCGGATGCGGACAGCGAGACCGGCATCCTGCGTCTTGCGCGCGAGCAGGCGATGGCCGACAACGAAGGGCGTGCGCGCAGCGGACACGCGCGGATCTCGCAGGAGGATGTGATCGCCGCGCGGCGGGCGGTGCTCGGCCTACACATTGCGCCTGCGCTGGAGCGCTATCTGGTGGAGATCGTGCTGGCCACCCGCGACGCCGCCCGCTATGACCCGCAACTGGCCCGGCGCATTGCCTGGGGCGCGAGTCCGCGTGGCTCGATCGCACTGGAGCGCTGCGCCCGTGCCCGCGCTTGGCTCTCGGGTCGCGACTTCGTCACGCCGGAAGACATCCGGGCGGTCGCGCCGGACGTCTTGCGCCATCGCGTGCTGCCGAGCTTCGAGGCCAGCGCGGAAGGCTGGGACGGCGAGCGCCTGGTGCAGGCGGTGTTGGCCCTCGTACCCCATCCCTGAGTCGGGAATGACGCCCGTGCCCGCACCGGAGGATGCCACCACGCCGACCCTCGCGGCGCTGATCGCCTTGCGTGCCCAGGTCCAGGGCCGGCAAGCGGCGCGACGTGGACGCCATGGGGCGTCAGGCATTGCGGCGTCGCCGCTGCGCGGTCGCGGCATGGAATACGCCGAATCACGCGAATACGTGGTGGGCGATGACGCGCGCCACATCGACTGGCGGCTCAGTGCGCGCACCGGCCGGGCCCATACCAAGCTGTTCCAGGCCGAGCGCGATCGCCTCACGCTGATTGTGGCCGACACCGCGCCCTCGCTGTACTTCGGTACCCGTGTCCGCTTCAAGTCGGTGCAGGCCGCGCGTGCCGGTGCGCTGGCGGCGTGGGCGGCGTTGCGCGACGGCGATCGCATCGCGGCATTGCGCGGCAGCGTCTCCGAGCCGCCGGTTGCGCCGGGCACCGGGATGAAAGCGGCGCTGCGCGTGCTCGACGCCCTGTGTCGTTGGTACGGCAAGCCGCCGGTGGAGGATGGCGGGCTCGCGCTCGCGCTCGATCATGCGCATCGGGTGATCCGGCCGGGTAGCCGCATGGTGGTGCTGGCTGAACCGGCGAGCGTCGTGGCGGTGCCCGTTGCGCGCTGGACGGGTCTTGCCCGTCAGGGGGAAGTGATCGTGCTCCTGCTCACCGACCCGTTCGAGCAACGGCCACCGGAGGCGCGCCTGCCGTTCGCGACACACGCTGCGCGCATCGAGCTGGACCTCGCCGGCCGCGCCCAGCGGGTGCAATGGACGCGGGACTTCAGCACGCCACTTGCCGATGCGATCGCGATGCTCGAGGCGCGCGGCATCCGCGCCGTCCCACTGTCGACCGACGCGGACAGCGCCTCTTGGCTGCCGGCGCCGCGTCGGCGCGAGGTCGCCTGATGCAGCCTGCCCCCGACATCATCCTGCGCGACATCCACCAGTTGCCGCCCCCGCCACTGTGGCCGCCGGCACCCGGCTGGTGGATCGTTGCCGCGCTGTTCGGGCTGGCGGCACTGGCTGGATGGCTCTGGCTGGCGCGTCGTCGTCGCTATCGGCGCTCGGTCGCAAGGATGTTCGATGAAGCGGTGGCGGCCGCGTCCGATCCACAGGCGGAAGTCGCGGCGATTTCCGCGCTGCTGCGCCGCGCCGCGCGTCGCCATCGCGCCGATGCCGATGTGCTCGATGGCCAAGCGTGGCTGACGGCACTCGACGAAGGCGCGAAGACCCCGTTGTTCCAGGCAGGGACAGGCCGCCTGCTCATCGAAGGCGTGTACCGGCCCAATGTCGAGCCTGCCGATGTCGAACAGCTGCGTACGGCTGCACGCCAGCGGTTCCTTGAATGGATGGCTGCAAAGTGATCGCCGCAGCCTGGGAGTCGCTGCTGGCCCAATTCGCATGGCCATGGATGCTGGCGGCATTGCCACTGCCGCTGCTGGCCCGCTGGTGGCTGCCGCCCGCGCGTGATGTGCAGGTGCCGGCGCTCAAGCTGCCGGAGGCCGAATCGCGATTGCATGTGGTGCCGGGCGTCGCAGCGCGCGTCGCTGGCCGCGGTTTTCCGTGGCTGGCATTCACCGCTTGGGCCCTGTTGTGTATCGCTGCAGCCCGTCCGCAGACGCTCGGGCCTGTGCAGGCGCCACCGCAGAGTGGTCGTGACCTGATGCTGGCGGTGGACCTGTCGGGCAGCATGGAGGAGTCCGACATGGAACTCGGCGGGCGCCTGGTGGATAGGCTCACCGCTGCCAAGGCGGTGCTGGCGGATTTCCTTGATCGCCGCGCCAGCGATCGTGTCGGACTGATCATGTTCGGCCAGCGTGCCTACGCGGTCGCGCCGCTGACGCTGGATCGCGAGAGCGTACGCAAGCAGTTGCGCGATGCGGAAGTCGGCATGGCTGGCCGCGAGACCGCGATCGGCGATGCGATCGGCCTCGCGGTCAAGCGCCTGCGTGCGCAACCGGTCGAGCATCGCGTGCTGATCCTCCTGACCGATGGCGAGAACACGGCCGGCACGCTCACGCCGCAGAAGGCGGCCGAACTCGCGAAGGCCGAACACGTCCGTATCCATGCCATCGCCTTCGGCGGCGACGGTGGCCGGATGCAGGTGTTCGGCATGCAACTGCCGATACCTGGGATGCCGAGCGGCATCGACGAGGACACCTTGCGCGAGGTCGCCGCAGCTACAGGCGGGCGCTTTTTCCGTGCGCGGGACACGCGGGCCTTGGCCGACATCTATGCGGAGATCGACCGGCTGGAGCCCGTGGAGCGCGAAGGTCGCGCGGTCCGCCCGCGCATCGAGCACTACTGGCGCTGGCTCGCTTATGCCGGCGTGCTCGCACTGCTGGCGCTCCTGCTTCCGCGATGGGCGCGCCGATGAGCTGGGAAGCGCTGCAATGGCCGATCCATTTCCTGAGACCACATTGGCTGTGGCTGATCGCAGCCCTGCCGGTGATATGGTGGCTGTTGCGTGCGCGCAACCGGGTGGCAGATCCCTGGTCCGCTCACATCGACCTGCATCTGCGTGCCCACGTCCTTGAAGATGAAGGCAGGAAAGGCAACACCGGTAGGGCATGGCTGCCGCTGCTCGGCGCATTGCTGGCGGTGATCGCGCTCGCCGGTCCGGCATGGCGCCAGATGCCGCAGCTGGCCTGGCAGAACGGCCATGCGCTGGTGGTCGCCGTGGATCTGTCGAGCGCGGCCAACGCCACCGACCTGCCGCCTTCGCGCCTGCTGCAGATGCGCGCCAAGCTGCGGCAGGTGCTGGCGGCGCGCCCGGATGGCCTGTTCGGTCTGGTGGCTTATGCCGATGACGCCTTCACCGTGACGCCGCTGACCGATGACAGTGAAAACGTGGCGCTGTTCGTGGATGCCCTGTCCCCCGAGATCATGCCGGTGGACGGCAGCCGCCCCGCGCGCGCGGTCGCCCATGCGCAGGCGTTGATGGCGCAGGGCGGCGCTGCGAGCGGCGACATCGTCCTGATCACGGGTGAGTCGGACGACGACGGCATAGCCGCTGCGCGCAAGGCCGCGGAGGCCGGTTACCGCGTGTCAGCGATCGGCATCGGCAGCGCAAGCGGCAGCGAGGTGCGAGGCCGCAACGGCAGGGTGGAGGCAGTCCGGCTGGATGCAGCCTCATTGCGTTCGCTCGCCGCGGCGGGAGGAGGTGCCTACGAGGCGCTGACAGCCGACGAGAGCGATCTGCGATCACTGGGACTGCTTGATGCCAATGCGCCCGATGCGGGCAGCGCCGCCGTGCGCGGCAAGCGCGGCTTTGCCTGGCAGGACGAGGGTTACTGGCTGCTGCTGCCGCTCATGCTGGCGTCGTTATGGGCGTTCCGCCGCCACGCTGGCGTGGCGGTGCTGCTGCTCGCGCTGGGGCTGGGCGCGATCACGCCGCTCACTGCGCGCGCTCAAGCCGCAGACGATGCGGCTGGCGGCTGGTGGCTGCGGAACGACCAGCAGCAGTATCGGAGGATGCGTGAAGGCGACCGTGCCTATCGCGCCGGTGACCACGCCGCCGCAGCGGAAGCCTACGCCAGCGTCCCGGGAGCCGAAGCGAAATACAACTTAGGCAACGCGCTGGCCAAGGCCGGGCGCTACGACGAGGCGATCCACGCCTATGACGCTGCGTTGGCGTTGAGGCCGGATATGCAGGATGCACGCGCCAATCGCGATGCGGTGGGGCGGGCGCGCCAGCGCAAGCCCCCAGAGGGCGGAAAGCGTCAGCAACAGCAGCAACAGCAACAACAACAACAGCAGCAACAACAACAACAGCAGCAACAAC
>JAEXBT010000202.1 GCA_023393895.1 Pseudomonadota bacterium | reverse complement strand
CGCTCATCCGCGTGGAGCAGCTCTACCCGTTCCCGCGCGAACTGCTGAAGGCCGAGCTGGCACGCTACCCGCAGGCACGCGACGTGATCTGGTGCCAGGAAGAGCCACAGAACCAGGGCGCGTGGTTCCAGATCAACCACCACCTGCGCGCCTGCCTCGCCAACGGCCAGTCCCTGTTCTATGCCGGGCGCGCACGTTCGCCGTCGCCGGCGGCCGTCCACTTCAGCGACCACGTCGAGGAGCAGAAGAAGCTCATCGCCGACGCGCTGGTCAACGAGCCCGGGCTGGAACCGGGCGTCGAGTAACCTTACCCCTCTGAACGAAATCATCGGACCCCGCACATGGCCACCGAAATCAAAGTCCCGGTTCTCCCCGAATCCGTCTCCGACGCCACCATCGCCGGCTGGCACAAGAAGGTCGGCGATGCCGTCTCCCGCGACGAGAACCTGGTCGACCTGGAAACCGACAAGGTGGTGCTGGAAGTGCCCTCGCCCGCCGACGGCGTGCTGAAGGAGATCAAGTTCGACACCGGCGCCACCGTCACCAGCCAGCAGGTCATCGCGGTGATCGAGGAAGGCGCCGCCGCGCCGAAGACCGAAGCCAAGCCGGCCGCCGGCGCCGAGGAAGTGCAGCCCAAGGCCGAGGCAGCGAAGGAACAGGCGAAGGCGCCCGCCTCCACCACGCCGAAGCCGGCCAGCGGCGACACCTCGCAGTTGCCGCCGGGCGCCGCCTTCACCGCGAAGAAGGAAGGCATCGATCCTGCCCAGGTCGAGGGCACCGGCCGCCGCGGCGCGGTGACCAAGGAAGACCTCGTCAACTACGCCAGCGGCAAGACCGCGGGCGTGGGCGGTGGCGCACGTCCGGAGGAGCGCGTGCCGATGACCCGCATCCGCAAGCGCATCGCCGAGCGGCTGATGGAATCGAAGAACTCCATCGCCATGCTCACCTCCTTCAACGAGGTCAACCTCGGCAAGGTGATGGCAATGCGCAAGGAGCTGGGCGAACAGTTCCAGAAGGATCACGGCATCAAGCTCGGCTTCATGAGCTTCTTCGCCAAGGCGGCCGCCAACGCGTTGCAGAAGTATCCGGTGGTGAACGCATCGGTCGACGGCGACGACATCATCTACCACGGCTACGCCGACATCTCGATCGCGGTTTCCACCGACCGCGGGCTGGTGACGCCGGTGCTCCGCAACGTCGAGCGCATGGGCTTCGATGAGGTCGAGAAGGCGATCGACGGCTATGCCAAGGCGGCCCGCGAAGGCGGCCTGAAGCTGGAGGACCTGCAGGGCGGCACCTTCACCATCACCAACGGCGGCACCTTCGGCTCGCTGTTCTCCACGCCGATCGTCAACCCGCCACAGTCGGCGATCCTCGGCATGCACGCGATCAAGGAGCGCGCGATCGTCGAGAACGGCCAGGTCGTTGCCGCGCCGATGATGTACATCGCGCTCAGCTACGACCACCGCATCATCGACGGCAAGGACGCGGTGCTGTTCCTGGTCGACATCAAGAACCAGCTCGAGAACCCGCACCGCATGCTGCTCGGCATGTAAGCGGCCCTCGCTTCGCGCCCCGCCCTGCGGGGCGTGTCGTTTCAAGACTTCGAAAGGAAAGCCTGACCATGTCCGAACAACAAGCATTCGATGTCGTCGTCGTTGGCGGCGGCCCCGCCGGCTACCACGCCGCGATCCGCGCCGCGCAGCTCGGCCTCAAGACCGCCTGCGTGGATGCCGCGCTCGGCAAGGACGGCCAGCCTGCACTGGGCGGCACTTGCCTGCGCGTGGGCTGCATCCCGTCCAAGGCGCTGCTCGATTCCAGCCGCCAGTTCTGGAACATGGGCCACATCTTCGGCGAGCACGGCATCAGCTTCGACAAGCCGGCGATCGACGTGAAGCAGATGGTCGGCCGCAAGGACAAGATCGTGAAGCAGTTCACCGGCGGCATCGCCGCGCTGTTCAAGGCCAACAAGGTTGCCTCGTTCAGCGGTTTCGGCCAGCTGCAGCCCGGTAACGTGGTCAAGGTGAAGCAGCACGACGGCAGCGAGATCGCGCTCAAGGGCACCAACGTGATCCTCGCGGTGGGCTCGGATTCGATCGAACTGCCGTTCGCCAAGTTCGATGGAGAGCGCATCGTCGACAACGTCGGCGCGCTGGATTTCACCGAGGTACCGCAGTCGCTGGGCGTGATCGGCGCCGGCGTGATCGGCCTGGAACTCGGCAGCGTGTGGAACCGCCTCGGCGCCAAGGTCACCGTGCTCGAGGGCATGCCGGACTTCCTCGCCGCCGCCGACAAGGAGGTGGCGAAGGTTGCCGCCCGCGAGTTCAAGAAGCAGGGCCTCGACATCCGCCTCGGCACCAAGTGCACCGCCACCGAGGTGAAGAAGGACGGCGTGCATGTCACCTACACCGACGACAAGGGCGCCGAGCAGACACTGGTGGTCGACAAGCTGCTGGTGGCCGTGGGCCGCCGCGCCGCGAGCAAGGGCGTGCTGGCGGACGGCACCGGCGTGAAGCTCAACGAGCGCGGGCAGATCGAGGTCGACGAACACTGCCACACCGGCGTGGATGGCGTGTGGGCGGTCGGCGATTGCGTGCGCGGGCCGATGCTGGCGCACAAGGGCTTCGAAGAAGGCATCGCGGTCGCCGAACTGATCGCCGGCCTACCCGGGCACGTCAACTTCGACACGATTCCCTGGGTGATCTACACCGAGCCGGAAATCGCCTGGGTCGGCAGGACCGAAGAGCAGCTCAAGGCCGATGGCGTCGCCTACAAGGCCGGCAGCTTCCCGTTCGCGGCCGTCGGCCGTGCTGTGGCGATGGCCGAGCCGATCGGCTTCGTCAAGGTACTGGCCGATGCCGAGACCGACCGCATCCTCGGTATGCACCTGGTCGGCCCGAACGTGTCCGAGCTGGTGCACGAGGGCGTGATCTCGATGGAGTTCAAGGGCAGTGCCGACGATCTGGCGCGCATCTGTCATGCACATCCCTCGCTGTCGGAAGCCGTCCACGACGCCGCGATGGCCGTGGACAAGCGCGCGATCCACAAGGCCAACTGACGCCTGCACGGCGGCGCCTTCGGGCGTCGCCCTGCCAGCCGCTGCCCGCATGAACGCGCAGTTCTGGATCAAGCTTGCGATCACCGTCGTCCTTGTGCTCACGGCCTCGGCATTGGCCAGGCGGCCGGGTTTCCTCGGCGCACTGGTCGCCGCACTGCCGGTGACCTCGCTGCTGGTGCTTGCCTGGCTGTACGCCGAGACCCGTGACCGCGACCGTGTCGCCTCGATGAGCATGGAGATCTTCTGGTTCGTGCTGGGCGGGCTGGCGTTCTTCCCGGTGCTGTCGCTCGCCATGCGCGCCGGCTGGCCTGCCTGGGCGTGTTTCATGCTGGCCGGGCTGGCTGCGTTCGCCGGCATGAGCGCAGCGCAGTACGGCCTGGCCCACTGGGGTGCGGCCCGATGAAGGCGATCTGCGTCTATTGCGGCTCCAACCCCGGCGCCAAGCCCGCCTACGCGCAGGCGGCACGATTGCTCGGTAGCCGCATCGCGCACAGTGGCGCGGCGCTGGTCTACGGCGGCGGCAACGTCGGGCTGATGGGCGTGGCAGCCGATGCCGCGCTGGCTGCGGGCGGCGAGGTCATCGGCGTCATTCCCCAGCAGCTCGTGGACTGGGAGGTCGCCCACCGCGGCGTCAGTCGGCTCGAGGTGGTCGAATCCATGCACGCGCGCAAGCTGCGCATGTTCGAGTTGGGCGATGCGTTCATCGCGCTGCCCGGTGGTTTCGGCACGCTCGACGAGATGTTCGAGATGCTCACCTGGCGCCAGCTCGGGCTGGGCCGCAAGCCCTGCGCCTTCCTCGACGTCGCCGGCTTCTGGCAGCCGCTGGTGGCGATGATGGACACGATGGTCCAGGAGCGCTTCCTGCACGAAGACCAGCGCCACGATCTCTGGCATGGCGAGGACATCGAGGCGCTGTTCGAATGGATGCAGGCCTATGTCCCGGCAGACGCCGGCAAATGGCTGGACCTCAAGCGCCGCCAGCCGCATTCAAGCCTGGAGGATGCATGACCGGTCCCGCGCAGTTCGACGCTTTCCGCATCCACAACGATGACGCCGGTTACCGCAGCGGCATCGAGCGCCTGTCCATCGATGACCTTTCCGCCGGCGAAATCGTCATCCGCACCGCCTTCTCCTCGGTCAACTACAAGGATGCGCTGGCCGGCACCGGCAAGGGCAAGATCCTGCGC
>JAEXBT010000199.1 GCA_023393895.1 Pseudomonadota bacterium | reverse complement strand
GTCAGGTTGGAATGCGCCAGGTCCGCAGAGCCGCCGATGAGTTCGGGCAGGTGCGGCGCGAACGCCTCGATCGCCATTTGTGAAGCCTTGCGGCTGGCGACGACCGGGCCTTCGGCCTGCAGCTTGGCGATGTATGCGTCGGCTTCGTCGGCGAACGCGGCGGGCAGCTCGCCGGCCATGCGCCGCGAATACTCCTCGGCCAGCGCAGGATGCGCCTTTGCATAGGCATCGAACAACGCCTGCCAGTCGGCCTCGTGCTTGGCGCCGGCGTCGCGCGCGCTCCAAGCAGCGGCGACATCGGCAGGCACTTCGAACGGCGCGTGCACCCAGCCCAGTCCGCCCCGCGTCAGGGTGATCTCATCGGCGCCGAGCGGCGCACCGTGACTGGATTCCTTGCCGGCCTTGTTCGGCGAACCGTAGCCGATCTGCGTGCGGCAGCAGATCAGCACCGGCTTGTCGCTCGACTTCAGCGCGGTCTTGATCGCGGTCTCGATCTCCACCGGGTCGTGGCCGTCAACGCCCCGGATCACCTGCCAGCCATAGGCCTCGAAGCGTGCCGGCGTGTCGTCGGTGAACCAGCCGTCGGTGTTGCCGTCAATGCTGATGTGGTTGTCGTCCCAGAATGCGACCAGCTTGCCGAGCTTCCAGGTGCCGGCGAGCGAGGCGGCCTCGTGCGAGATGCCTTCCATCAGGCAGCCATCGCCCATGAAGACCCAGGTGCGGTGGTCGACGATGTCGAAGCCGTCGCGGTTGAAGCGGCGCGCCAGCAACTTCTCGGCCAGCGCCATGCCGACCGCGTTGGCAAACCCCTGGCCCAGCGGGCCGGTGGTGGTCTCGACCCCGCAGGTCATGAAGTTCTCGGGATGGCCCGGCGTCTTCGACTCGAACTGGCGGAACGCCTTGAGGTCGTCGATCGACAGGTCGTAGCCGGCCAGGTGCAGCAGCGCGTACTGCAGCATCGAGCCGTGGCCGTTGGAGAGGATGAAGCGGTCGCGGTTCTGCCACTTCGGGTTGGCCGGGTTGTGGCGATGGTGGTCGCGCCACAGCACTTCGGCGATGTCGGCCATGCCCATCGGCATCCCGGGGTGCCCGGAGTTGGCCGCCTGCACGGCATCGATGGCGAGGAAACGGATCGCGTTGGCGAGGTCGCGACGGCTGGGCTGCGTCATGGCATCGGGTGGCGGCGCCCGCGGACCGGGGCGCAGGCATTGTCCCATGCCTGCACCGGCGAATCGAACCTCATGCCTCGGCCAGTGCCTGTTCCGGGATCTGCGTGTCGTCCTCGCCCTTCGACACCACCGTCGCCAGCATCAGGTCACCGGTCACGTTGAGCGTGGTGCGGCACATGTCGAGGAACCGATCGACGCCGAGGATGAGGCCGATGCCTTCCGGCGGCACGCCGACCATGCCGCAGATCAGCGCGACCACCGGCAGGGAGCCGGCCGGCACGCCCGCCGTGCCGATGCCGCCGAGGATGCAGACGAACATCACCGTCAGCTGCTGCATGAGGGTCAGCTCGACGCCGAAGAACTGCGCAAGGAACAACACGGTGACGCCCTCGAACAGGGCGGTGCCGTTCTGGTTGGCGGTCGCGCCGACCGTCAGCACGAAGCGGGAGATCTTGCGTGGCAGTTTCAGCTTCTCCTCGGCCACGCGCAGCGCCACCGGAAGCGTCGCATTGCTGGAGGCGGTGGAGAACGCCATCACCATCGCTTCCTGCACGCCCTTGAAGAATCTTGGCGGAGACCAGCCGGCCAGCACCTTCAGCATCAGGGAGTAGACGACGAACATGTGCAGCGCGAGCGCCAGCACGACGACGCCGACGTACGCACCGAGGCTGCGCAACAGGTCCCAGCCGAACAGTGCGGCGAGGTTGAACATGAAGCAGAACACCGCATAGGGCGCGAGGCGGATGACCAGGCTGATCAGCGTCATCGACACCTCGAACAGGCCCTGGATGCCGGACAGCAATGCGGCTGTCGCCTTGCTGCGGGTGAGCACCAAGCCAATGCCCAGCATCAGGGCGAAGAACATCACCGCGAGAATGGTGTTCTCGGCGGCAGCCTTGACCACGTTGTCGGGAACGATCGACACCAGCATGTCGAGTCCCTTCGGCTGCTCGTTGCTGCTGCCGACGATCGCGCTGGCGCGTTCCGAGCCCTGTGCCAGCATCTGCTGCGCGGCCACCGGATCGACGCCGGCGCCCGGCCTCAGCACGTTGACCAGCAGCAGGCCGATGGCGACCGCCAAGCCGGAGGCGAGAATGGTGTAACCGAGCGTCTTCCAGCCCACCCGTCCAAGCGCACGGACGTCGCCCATCTCGGCCACACCCATCACCAGCGCAGAGAACAGCAGCGGGATCACCAGCATGAAGATGAGGCGCAGGAACAGCGTGCCGACCGGCTGGGTGATGTAGTCGGTGAGCCACTTCACCCATGCCACGTCGCCACCGCCGAGCGCGTGCGCGACCAGGCCCAGCAGCAGACCCGCGGCGAAGCCGATCGCCATCTTCCAGTGCAGGGGCAGGCGCTTCTTCTGCGGCGTCGTGTCGGTCATGCGGCCTCCGGGTCTGGCGCCGGCAGCTTAACAAACCCGCCGGCGCAGCCTTCAGCGCTCCGGATACAGCGGTGGCAGCAGCGGCTTGCGCATGGTCGCCGGCCTGCGCCAGCGCGGGCCCTTGGCGAAGGCGCGACGGACGTCCTGTCGCAACGCATCCGCATTCCCGTTGTCCCGGCCCCAAAGCACTGTAGCCAATCGTGAAGCCGTCTCACGTTGCGCGGGGTCATCCAGCTGTTCGATCGCCGCGGCAAGATCGGCTGAGGGCTCAGGCGCGAGCCCCGGGAGGCGTCGCGCGATGCCGGCCAGATCACCGCTCGCGACGGCTTGCCGGAATGCGTGGATGTCATCCTGTCGCGGTTCAATGCGGGCCGTTTCCGGGGCATGCTGCGCGTCGGGCTCGTACACAGTGGCAGCGCCATCCGCCAGCACACGCCTGCGTCGGAGCCCCCAGACCATGAGACACGCTCCGGCAATAGCCAGAGCCGCGAACAGCCAGTGCCGCCAGCGCTCCCACGCAGGCACTGCAGCTCGTTCACTCACCCCATCGTTCGAAGGGGAAATCGCTCGCACGTCGGGCGGAGCTTGTGCGTAACGGCCGACGCCGGGCGCCACGGTGACCTGCATGGGCGCAACCGATGCGCTGCGGGCCGTATCGGCATCGACATCCCACCAGTGGACCGGTTCGACGCGCAACGTGAGCGCACCCGGATGCTGCGGGACGATGGAGAAGCGTCGCGTCATCACCACCCGTGGCTGTCCACCGACGACGCTGTCGGTCGGCTGCGCCGGCTCGGCGAAAACCTGCGCATCATCTGCGGTGAGTTCGAGTTCCGGCAGCTGCGCGGCCGTCAGGCCTTCGCCACGCAGTTCCACGACCACATCGAAGGCTTCACCGGCCACCGCCTTGCCGGGTGGCTGCGCGACACGCATCGACAACGCGCGCGCGGGCAACCACGGTCTTGCCGCGTTTGCAGGAATCGGTCGCACCGTCAGGCTGCGCGAGGGCGCCTCCGCGGACACGCCCTCGCGTCCATCGCCGAACAGGTCATCGAAAAGACCACCGGCGGCCTGCCCGTGGAAACTCGCGCCCGGCAGTCGCAGGCTGCCACTACGCTCGGGGACCAGCAGGTAATGACGTTCCAGTACTTGGTACTGGCGCCCTCCCACCACCCGCAGGCTGCGTGTGTCATTTCCGATCGGTTGCAGGCTGCCGCCCTGTGACGGTTCGGGCTGGCGGAATTCGCCGTTGTAGAGGTTGATGGCGTAATGCAGCCGCACCGTCACGCCAACCGCCTGCTGCACGTACGGCGATGGATCATCGATGACAGTGTCGATGAAGACCGGGCCGTTCGCCTGAGTGGCCGCGGTGCTGGCGCGCGCCGGCATGGAGGGTGCCTGCGCGGCATCGTGGACTTCAAGCAACAGCGGTGCGGTGCGCTGGTTGCCGATGACGATCGGTGGAATCGGCAGCATGCCCTGCCTGCGCGGGGTGAGCTCCACCTCGATACGCTGCGTGGCGCGGATCGTGCCGCCATCCACGTTGATCTGGCGCGCGTTGCGCACCGCGCCTACCGAGAAATCGTTTCGCAACGGACCGAGGTCCGGCGAGGCGATTGGCTGGTCGGTCTCGATGACCAGCACCACGCCCTCGCCCAGCGCGACTGCATCCTTCGACAGCGTGACGCGCGTATCCGCACGCAGCGGCAGATGCCAGGCCAGTGCTAGCAACAAGAGGATGCACTGCAGCAACCGCGCCATCAGTCGTCACCCATGCGCCGACGCTGGTGTTCGATCCAGAATTTCTGGCGCAACCAGTCTCCCGGGCGGTCTGGCACGCGGCGCAGCCAGGCATCGACGGCCTCGCGCTGTTCGCGCTCGGCCTGACTCTCTGTCGCGCGCGCTGGCTTCACCGCAGGTCTCTCGCCTTCCTGCGCCTTGCGTTGCGCGAGCTCGCGCGCCATCCGCTCGCGCTGCGCCTGCTCGGCGGCCTGTTGTCCACCCGGGTCTCTTTTCGAGCCCTCACTAGTTGCTTGTTGTTGTTGTTGTTGCTGCTGTTGTTGTTGCTGCTGCTGTTGTTGTTGCTGCTGCTGTTG